>DASVVF010000451.1:0-7755 GCA_036386695.1 Catenuloplanes sp.
TTGCGACCCCGCAGAAGGCGCAGGCCGGCATTGGCGCTAAGGGCTACCGGGCCGTCACGGCACGCTGTCGGATCCTTCAGAAAAGTCGATTTTTCCCGACCCGGCAAGCGTTGTGTCGCACGCCATTGTTTAACGTCGCGAGAGTCGGGTACGGGCCTGCGGTGGTGGATTCTGGCGGGGGCGTTCGGCGCGGACCGCGCGCCTCGGCCCGGTGGGCGGCCACGACGCCCGCCCCGACGGCCCCCTGGGACGTCATGCATCGCCGGCAGCCGGGCATCGTCGCAGTACAGCGGCGCGACGGCCGCCGGGCCGGCTCGCGGGCGTAGACTCAGAGTGTCGCCCGGGCCCTGCAGCGCCGTGGGGGTCGGACGCCATCGGTGGCCCGGCGTCGCCGCGGCCAACCACCATCCCTCCATGCGCCACCCATGCGACGAAGGCGAGGGAACATCATGAACATCGACAAGGCTGAGATCATCGCATTGCTGCGGTCCAGAGGGTTGTCAGAACGGGCCGACTGGGTCGACCGCCAGCTGCCGGACGTCGTGGACACCCACGTCAACGGCGCGCTGCTCCGGATGCTCGACATCGACCCGGCCACCATGGCCCCGGCCACGCCCGCGGAGGCCACCTCCCCGCCGGGCTGACCACCACCGTCGGGCCCGAAACGCCCTCGGGCCCGAAACGCCGGCGGGCCGGACCTTGCCGGGCTGAACCGGATCGTCAACCGACCGGTTCAGCCCGGACCCGGGTCAGCTCGTCGGCCCCACGGTGGTCCGGATGGTGATCTCCGGATCGCGGGGGCGGTCGAAGATCCGGGTGTGCTCCCCGCCCAACTGCAGCCGGAAGAACGCCCGCAGGTATCCACGGTCGAGTGCGACGATCCGCCGGGGCGCGATGGTGCCGAACAGTTGCCCGTACACCTCAGGCGGGAGCGCCTCGCGCAGGCCGGCTGCGCCGGCGATGACGCTCAGGTCGGTGAAACTGTAGTGGCCGGTGCCGGCCACGACGAGGTGCCGGCCCCACGCCCGCTGCTCGGCACCCCACCGGGCCCAGCTCTCGTGCTGGTCGGGGCGGGTGTAGAGCAGGAACGGCCGGTCGAGGCCCAGCGTCGGCGCACCGGTGTAGAGCGCTCCGTCGAGATTGACCCCGGCGCGGACCCGGTGGTCGGTACGCAACGTCTCGGCGGCGGTGGCCCCGCCCAGCGAGTGACCGAAGACGCCGACGCGACGAGGGTCGAGTTTTCCCTTCAGCGTCCGGGCGGCGCGTCCAGCGAGAACCTCGTCCAGGACGAAGCGCAGGTCCGTCGCCCGAACGCCCACCTCCTCGGTCGCGATGCGGTCGTCCGGGACCGCCGGCCGGTTACCGACCGCGATCCGGCCGCCGGGAAACTCGACCGCCAGGGAGTCGTAGGTGTGATCCACGCCGACCACGACGAACCCGTGGCTGGCGAGGTCCTCCGCCACGGTCGTCAGGTTGGTCCGGTTGCCGCCCCGGCCGGGACTGAACAGCACGACCGGCCACCGCCGCCGGTCCGGCAGGGGCGTAGCGCCGAGGCGGGCGTGGGTCCGGACAGCGGAGAACGAACCCGCCCTGGCCCCCAGGGCGGTCTCCAACGCCTGGGCCGCGGCGGGGCTGAGATACGGGGCGGTGCGGTGGTGGTCACCCCGGCGCGCCGGGTACCACGTCTGGATCATGAGTTCCCGGCGGCGGTCGTCGGTCGCCCACGGGTCCCGGCGGCCAGGGTCGACCAGGTGGTCGATGGTGGTTCCCACCGCCAGGGCTCCGGTCGGCCGGGGTAGCACCGTGCCGGCGGCGGGTGCCGGGCCGGCGGCGGGTGCCGGGGCGGCGGCGTGTGCCGGGCCGGCGGGCGCCGCCGGTGCCGGGGCGGCCACCGCCAGCGACAGCACCGCGGCCACGGCGGGGATGAGCAGTTCGCGTCGCTTCATTGCCAGCTCCAAGGGGTTTCGTCGGTCACCGGACAGCGGGTCAGGACAGGGTGGTGAGTAGGGCGATCACGACGACCGGAACGGCGATCAGGGCCCCCAGCGCCAGCCAGGACAACGGCCTGCCGAGGTTCAGCGTCCAGCCGACCCCCACCCGTTGCGGCACCATGACGGCGGGGTCGGCCGGATTGACGTAGACCAGCCCCAGACGCCAGTGGGCGTCGTCGTCCCGCCGGTTCACACCGGCGCCGATCGGGCCGGCGGTGGCCAGCCGGCTGCCGCCCTGGCCGACGCGCAGGGCGAAGACCACCAGCGCCAGCACGCCGCCCGCCGCGGTCAGTCCCGCCAGGGCGGTGGCCGTCAGCGTTGGTCCGCCGGTCCAGATCGACCAGGCCAGCACGGCCAGGGCCGCGTCCACGCAGGCCACCATCACCAGCAGGCGGCGGGCGAAGCCGCTGATGAACCGCCGGTGCCGGGCTCCGGCCGCCGTGGGGTCGGCCGGGTCGAGGTCGGCCCGGGCGTGGAAACCGGCCCAGGCCACCGCCAGCAACGACGCGGTGAGCAGGAGCTGAAGCGCGACCGGGCTGAATGCGGCCGGCACCGACCTGGGCACCTGACGGTCGGGGGTGCCGGCCCCATCAAGGTGCATGGTCAGCAGGTCCGGCATCCGTGGGTACCAGACGATGCCGAACAGCACCGTCACCGCCACCACGACCAGCGCCGGTGCCGTCCAGCGCCAGGGGAAGGCCTCCGGCCGGGTACGCAGGGTCGTGTCGACGGCGGTCGCCTGGGGGACCCCGTCGTACCAGCCCTCGGCCCGCTTGGCCGCGGCGATGGCGCGATGCGCGCTCAGGAAAGCCCGGACGGTCACCGCCGAGAGCACCACCGCGCCCGCGACCGCGGGCCACCAGTGTCCGGTGACCACCAGGAGGACGGCGGCGAGCACCGCCACCGCGGCGGCCCCGGCGATCTGACGCCGGTACCGCTCACGCTCGGAGCCGATCACCGGGGCCGCGACGCGGTGGGCCGGCACCCGCACGCCGAACGGCACGGTCGGCTGGCTGAGGCCGGGCAGCAGCCAGCCCATCGTGGTGAGTAGGGCCAGAACGGCCAGCAGCGCGACGGTCATGGGCGGGCTCCTGTCTCGAGGGTGAAGGACGCGAGGATGGCCGAACACCGGTCCAGAATCTGCGCCGCCGGGACGCCCTGGGCGGCGGCCTCGGCGAGCAGGGTCCGGGCGGTGCGCTCCCACTGCGGGACGAAGCCCGGCGGTGGCGACCCGGGGTCCGGCCGGGGGCGGATCAACGCTCCGGCGCGGCGGGTGAGCACCACGAACCCCTCCCGCCGCAGTAGGTCGTATGCCTTGTGGACGGTGTGGAAGTTGACTCCGAGATCGGCGGCGAGCTGCCGGGTCGACGGCAGCGGGTCGCCGCCGTCCAGGCTCCCGTCGGCGATGGCGACCACGATCTGGTCGCGCAACTGCTGGTAGATCGGCACCTCACTGGTCTCGTCAACGATCAGGATCATCGGCGGCTCCCTCTGTTATAGAACGACTATAACAGCTGTCGTCAAGAGGTCGCCTTCCGGTCGACGCGAGCCGCAATGCCCCGGAGCCGGTGTGGGCCGTGCCATGCTGACCGCGGCAGACCACAGCAGACACCAACGGGAGAACACGTGTCCGAGGCCGAGGACTGGAACAGCAGGATCATCGCGGAGTTCCGCGCCAACGGCGGAAAGGTCGGCGGTCAGTTCGAAGGCGCCCCGCTGGCCCTGGTGCACCACACCGGCCGGCGCAGCGGCCGGGAGTTCGTCGCACCGGTGATGTTCCGGCCGGACGGGGACGGACGGATGTTCATCTTCGCCTCGAAGGGCGGCGCCCCGACCAACCCGGACTGGTACTACAACCTCACCGCGGCCGGCAGCGGCACCGTGGAGGTCGGCACCGAGACCTTCCCGGTCACGGTCACCGAGCTGACCGGCGCGGAACGCGACCGGGTCTTCGCCGAGCAGGTGCGGGACTACCCCGGCTTCGGCGACTACGCGGAGCGGGTCAAGGACGTACGGGTCATCCCGGTGCTCGCCCTCGACCGGATCGGGTAGCCGAGCGCCCGGCGCCCACCCCGGTCGGTCAACAACGGAATTCCCTCCCTCCCGACTCCGGTAAAGGGGCTGCGGGGGTACGTCTCGCCTACGGCGCCTCGCCGTAGGCGATTCGCCGTGCTGCGGCACCCCCCGCGCGCGACTGCCAGCCCCGGCCTCTCGCTCCATCGACGGTCCTTGTTGTTTGCGCTCACAGTCGCACCGGTGCGCAGACCGCCGCGCGAGGGCGCCGCGCCTCGCTGGCGGGGTTGGTCCGCCGTCGTCCCGGCGGCGCTGGCGCGGCGGCGCGGACACGACCCGGTCCGGCCCGCCCCGGGCCCCGCGCGCCGGCAGCACCGTCGACGATCCGGCAGCGCGGGGCTACCCGAGGTTATGCCTCACTATCGGGACCAAATAGGCGAAGCCGGTCAATATGATAAATGATCGATGTCTTTCCTGGTCAGTCTCTTGACGGTGGGCCGCGGGCCGATGAACACTCTCGCAGTCATCACGACACGAGAACGAAATATGGAACGCGACAGCACCCCGACGTGGCCCGCAGCCAACGGGACACCCGAGAGGCGCTGGCACGTGGTCGCCTACCGCGGGTGATCAGGCCGCACCGACGTCACGGCGCGACCAGGCCAGTCCCGGGCGTCGATAGGTCAGCGGCCCCCGCCGGCTGGTGACGAGCCATTGACACGCGACCCGCACCGGGCGTCCGGCGGTGCGACGCCACGGCGCACACGCGCCGCACGACGGAGTCACAACTGAACAGCAGCATTCCGGTCAGTCGATGTTAGCGCTCACACCGAGTAGACATCACTGCTGCCGGCGGCGTCGACCCGAGGAGTACGAATGCCCATGCCCTTGACTGGCCACCTGCGGCTCTGGTCGCTACGGACGCGGCGGAGTGCCGCGCTGCTGGCGGTCATGGTGTTGTCCCTGATCACCGCCTCGTTGACGGTGGTCCCGGTGAGCCCGGCGAACGCGGCCGAGGTGACCGACGGGTTGGCACTCTGGTACAAGTTGGACGAGACCTCCGGCACGGTGGTCAAGGACTCCTCGGGGAAGAACCGCAACGGCACGGTCAACGGCACCGCCGGATGGACTCCCGGCGAAGGGCTGGCCTTCGACGGCACCACCTCGGTCAAGGTCCCGGACGACCTGATGGCCGGAATGCAGTCGATCACCGTCGACATGGACGTCTACGTCGACCCGACCCTCACGGGCGCGTACTGGATCTACGGCTTCGGCAACACCAACAACGCCAACGGCGAGGGCAACGGCTACCTGTTCGCCACCGGTGACGTGTTCCGCACCAGCATCAGCCCCAGCAACTGGACGGGCGAGAAGAACACCGCGCCGGGCGGCAACCTGGCCCGCGGCGTCTGGAAGCACGTCACGTACACCCAGACGGGCACCGTGGGCACCCTCTACGCGGACGGCGTCCGGGTGGCGCAGAACACCCAGGTGTCCGTCAAGCCGGGCGACATCGGCGGCGGCCGGACGACCAACAACCAACTGGGCCGCTCGCTCTACCGGCCGGACGGGCCGTTCAAGGGCAGGATCCGCGACTTCCGGGTCTACGACCGCGCGATCACCGAGGCGGAGGTCGACGAGCTGGCACGGGAGGTCGCCACCACGGCGGTGCAGCGGGACGCGGCGGCGCTGACCCTCGGCAACACCGACTCGGTGAAGAAGAGCCTCAGGCTGCCGGCCCGCGGACCCGGCCGGGTGTCCACGATCACCTGGGCGAGCAGCAACCCCGCAGTGGTCGCCCCGGACGGCACCGTGACCCGACCGCCGTTCAACCAGCCCGACGCCACGGTGACGCTGACCGCCACGATCACGTTGGGGGCCGCCCAGCAGACCAAAACCTTCACCGTCAAGGTGCCGCGCGACGTCGACGACGCCACGAAGGTCAACCTGGACGCCGCCGCACTGGCGGTGCCGAACCTCCGCGACGTGCGGGGCAACCTGACACTGCCCACCAAGGGCGCGAACGGCGCCACCATCACCTGGCGGTCCACCAACGAGAAGATCATCAACACCGACGGTGTGGTCAGGCGTCCGGAGGCCGGCAAGGAGAGCATCCAGGTCAACCTCGTCGCCAGGATCGCGCTCAACGGTGCGTCGGCGACGCGCACCTTCGAGGCGTTGGTTCCCCCGATGCCGCCCCGGGATCAGGCACTCAAGGGCTACCTGTTCAGCTACTTCACCGGGCAGTCCGAGCACGGCGAGCAGATCTACGCGGCACTGAGTCGGGGCAACGACCCGCTGAAATTCCGGGAGCTGAACGGGAGCCAGCCGATCCTGCGGTCCAACCTCGGCGACAAGGGCGTGCGCGACCCGTTCATCATCCGCTCCCCCGAGGGCGACAAGTTCTACCAGATCGCCACCGACCTGCGGATCTTCGGCAACTGGCAGTGGGACGTCGTGCAGCGCACCGGCAGCAAGTCGATCGTGGTGTGGGAGTCGACGGACCTGGTGAACTGGACCGACCAGCGACTGGTGCAGATTTCCCCCGAGACCGCCGGCAACACCTGGGCCCCGGAGGCCTACTACGAACCGAAGATCGGGGCGTACGTGGTGTTCTGGGCCTCCAAGACCTACGCGTGGAACGACCCGGAGCACCTCGTCAACACGCACCAGAAGATGATGTACGCGACCACCCGCGACTTCCACACCTTCAGCGAGGCCAAGCCCTACATCACCCGCAACTCCAAGGGTGAGGAGAAGGCGATCATCGACACCACGATGATCCAGCACGGCGACACCTACTACCGGTACACGAAAGACGAGACCCGCGGCGAGCAGTACAGCGAGATGGTCTTCCAGCAGAAGGGCGACGGCGTCCTCGGGACGTTCGAGAACATCGGCCAGCACGGCACCCCGCTGCCCCGCAACGCCCAGGGCGGCCGGCTGTTCGGGGCCGAGGGTCCGACCATCTACAAGTCCAACACCGAGGAGAAGTGGTATCTGCTGCTGGACGACTACAGCGGCAGCGGATACAAGGCCTTCGAGACGACCAACCTGGACGCCGGAGACAAGTGGGTCCCCTCCACCGGCACCCAACTGCCGCGCGCGCCGCGGCACGGCACCGTGCTGCCGGTCACCCAGGCCGAGTACGACCGGATCATGCGTAGGTACGTCCCCGGGGAACTGGTGGAGAGCCTGACCGAGGTCGAGGTCACCACGACCGTCGGCAAGAAGCCCACGCTGCCGCCGACGGTGACGGCGACCTTCGCCGAACTGACCACCAAGCCGGTCGCGGTGACCTGGGACGAGGTGCCGCCCTCGGCATACGCGACCGCCGGCACCTTCACCGTGCTGGGCACCATCAAGGAGAGCACCACCCTGAAGGCCCGGGCCACCGTCACCGTGGTTGCCGAGGACAAGGCCAACGCGGGCCCGGACACCACCGGAGCCGAAGGCGCCGCCATCGCGCTGAACGGCACGTCGGTCGGTGCCGGGGCGGTGAGCTGGAGCTTCCGCGCCGGATCCGGGGTGGACCAGGGCGCCACCTGCACGATCGCCGCCCCGGCCGCGGTGAGCACCACCATCTCCTGCACCGACGACGGCACCTACGAGGTGGACCTGAAGGTGGGCGCCGACACCGACACCGCCACGGTGACGGTGACCAACGCGGCACCGATGATCAGCAAGCTGGAGGCACCGGCCTCGGTGGCCGTCGGCACCCCGGCCACGGTGAAGGCGACCTTCACCGATC
>DASVVF010000452.1:0-4274 GCA_036386695.1 Catenuloplanes sp.
GTGGGCGGTCCGGCCGGCGCCGGATACGGTCATAGGCGCTCAGCGACCATGCGCGGCCCGGTAGGCGTCGGTGACGTTCTGTGGAATCCTGCCGCGCTCGGAAACCTGGTATCCGTTCTGGGACGCCCATTCCCGGATTGCCTTGTTCTGGTCACGGTCACCGCCAGCACCGCGCCCGCTACCGGACTGGCCTGCCGGGCGACCCGCTGAGCGACCGGAGCCACCGCGGCCCACCCGGGTGCCCGCGTTGATGAACGGATCGAGGGCCTTGCGCAGCTTCCCCGCGTTGGCGTCCGAGAGGTCGATGGTGTAACTCGCACCGTCGAGACTGAACTCGACGGTGCGATCCGCCGGCTTACCGTCGAGATCGTCGATGAGAGTGGTGATTACCTGCCGCGCCATAACTGCTCCCGTTGTAGCCTGAAGAATGGGATCAATTGTGGCCTACCGGGTACGCGGCGCGCAACTTGACGTAGCTGAATGGCCGCATTGGTGGCCGCCGTCCTAGCAGAATCCGCGGAAGGCCCCGACGCTGGGCGGCAATCGGCTGCGCTGCGCCACCAACGTGACGGTAATCACCGTGATCCACCGGTTCGGGACCCCCTCCCCGCCGCCGGTCCGCCACGATTCCGCGAACCGGATCGGATTGTGTCGGTACGGCAGTCGAATGCGCGCGACTGCCCAGCGGGGCGGCCGACCGGGGCGACCCGGCGTAGATTTCCGACATGGCCCAGGACCATCAAGCCGCCTGGCGGGAGCGCCGCCGCCAGGCTGTCGCCGGACACGCCGCCGCCCAGCAGGCCGAGCGCGACGCCGAGGCGGCCCACGGGCAGCGACTCATCGCCGACTTCGTCCGCCGGGCCCACCAGCGGGGACTGACACCGGTCCGGTTGACCGCCCGCGCGGTCACCGGGCATGCGACCTACCGCACCCGGCTGCGCGGCTGGTATCTGAAGGAGAACCGCTCCGTCGCGGTCGGCGTCGACGGCCAGTTCTACGTGCTGATGGTGCCGGCCTCCCTGCGCGCCCGGTTGACCGGTGCGGACGTGCCGCCCAGCCGGCCACGGCTGGTGATCGGCGCCGGCGGCGGCGACGGCGAACCGGTGCCGTTGGAGGTGCTGCTGCAGCGGCGTCTGGACGCCGTCGACGGCTGGCCGCAGCGGCAGCCGGAGTGATCCCCGTGGGCACCCCGTGGGGCGGCCCGCGCGCCTCGACCGACGCCAGAAAGGTGAAAGTGACTCCGATCACACCCCCCCGATGGGCGGTGGTGGCCGTGGACGGCGCCGACCCGACCACCGGGCGGCTGGGATTCGGCACCCGGGCGCGGGCCGGATAACGTGCTCACCATGACGTCCTGGCGCGTGGCCGCCGCGGTGGCCGGCGCCGCGCTCGCCCTGACGCCGTCGATGCCCGCCGCGGCCGCCGCTCCCACGGCCGCCGGTCGGTCCGTGCCGGCCGCCGCGGCCGCGGCGCCGACCGTACGGTGTCCGCGGGTCGCGCCCGCCCCGGCGGTCAAACGCCCGCCCCGGCCCACCCCGCCCGCCGCCGACCCGGTGCTGCGCACGGTGGGCGGCGACGACCTGGCCACCCCCGGGCTGGTCGTGCCGCCGGGTGCCAAGCCGCCGCCGGCGCTGACCGCGACCTCCTGGCTGGTGGCCGACCTGGACTCCGGGGCAGTTGTCGGCGGCTGCGGACCGCACGAGTACAGCCCACCGGCCAGCGTGCAGAAACTGCTGCTGGCCGCGACGGTGCTCCCCCGGCTCGACCCGGCCCGGGTGGCCACCGTCACCCGGCAGGACCTCCACTTCGAAGCGGGCAGCTCGGCGGTCGGCCTGCTGCTCGGCGGGAAGTACCGGGTGGACCTGCTCTGGACCGGGCTGCTGCTGAACTCCGGCAACGACGCGGCGAACGTGCTGGCCCGGCTGGGTGGCGAAGCGGCCGGGGTGCCCGGCACGATGGCGGCGATGAACGCCAAGGCCCGCGAACTCGGCGCCTATCAGACCCACGCCGTGACGCCGTCCGGCCTCGACGCGCCCGGACAGTTCACCAGCGCCTACGACCTGGCGCTGATCGCCCGGGCGTGCTTCGCGGATCCGACCTTCCGGCGGTACCAGACCACCCAGCGCGCCCAGATACCGCCACAACCGCCCAAGGACAAAAAGGGCTTCCAGATCCAGAACGACAACCGGCTGCTGTTCGAGTACCCCGGCGCTCTCGGCGGCAAGACCGGCTTCACCGACATCGCCCGGCACACCTACGTCGGCTTCGCCGAGCGCGGCGGGCGCCGCCTCGTGGTGACCCTGCTCGGCGCCGAGGCCCGGCCGTTGCGCGGGTGGCAGCAGGGCGCGGCGCTGCTCGACTGGGGATTCGCCCAGCCCGCGAACGCGTCGGTGGGGCGCCTGGTGGCCCCGGGGGAGCCGGCGCCCCAGCCCACCCCGACCGGGCAGGACAGCACGGCGGCCGACTCCCGGCCGGTCGCCCAACACAGCCAGACCACCCCGACACGCTCCCAGACGCTGGTGCCGGCATCCGCGTGGACAACCGGGGCGGCAGTCGGGGTGGCGGTGGCGCTCGTGCTCGGCCCGCTGGTCGTCCTGCTGGTCACCCGCCGTGGCCGCCGCGCCCGGGTGGGGAGTCGCGGCTCCGGCTGAGCCGGTGGACAGGGGGGCGCCGGTGGACAGGGGGGCGCCGGCAGTCAGGGGGGCGCCGGCGGTCAGGCGAAGGCGAGTCCCAGGACCCACACGGCGGCGATGGTCAGCGCCGACCCCAGCTCGATCAGCATCGCCAGGCCGGCCGCCTTGAGCGCCTGCCGGGTCGACGGCCAGGCCAGTCGGTTGTCGCCCAGCCGGGCCCGTTCGGCCAACCAGACGCCGAGCACGAAGCCCAGCACCAGGCCCACCACCGGGACGACGAAGAAGCCGACCATGCCGACCAGGCCGCCGGCCATCAGCGACGTGTTCGGCACGCCGGTGCGCTTCAGGTTGCGACCCGGCCACAGGTACTTGACCAGCACGCCGGCCACCGCGATGACGGTCGCGGCGGCCAGCACGACCCACCGACCGGCCCCGGCCTCGCCGAACAGCGCCCACAGGAGCACTCCGCCCCAGCACAGCAGCAGGCCGGGCAGCACCGGGATGAGCACCCCGAAGACGCCCACCGCGATGGCGAGCCCGCTCAGGACGGTCACGGTGGCGCCGGTATTCGCGAGATCCACGGCTCTACCCTGCCGTACCGGACGCCGGCGCGGCAGCCCGCCCCCAAAGCGGACGCTCACCCGACGACCGTGGTCATCGCCCGGCGATGTTCCCGGTCAGCCATGGACGGCGAGCCGACCGCCGTCAACCCTCAGCCACCTGGCGAGCGGGCCGATGGAGTTTGTGCACGCGGCGCACACCCCGCCCACCGCGGGCGCCAGTTCATCGTTCGACGTGGAGGACCCGTGACCATCAGCAGGGCGGTGGCCGGACCGGCCCCCGCCACACCGGCGGCGGCAGCGGTCGGCCACCACGGGCGGCGCCACCGCTGGGCGTTGCTGGTGTACGCGGTCGCCGTCGGTGTCGCGGTGGCCCTGTTCGGGGTGAACGGCACCCTCGGGGTCATCGCCGGGGCACTGAACGTGATCTTCGTGGCGTTCTTCCTCCGGCAGCTGGCCTTCGCGGTCTCCGCCGCCCGGTGGGCCCAGGGGAACCTGGACGCGGCCACCGTCGGCGGCGGGGGGTTCCTGCCCTCGGTCGCCGTGCTGGTGGCCTGCCGGGACGACGAACCGGTGCCCGACGACATGATCACCGCGTTGCTCGGGCTGGACTACCCGGCCGACGCGTTGACCCTGGTGGTGGTGGATGACGCCACCACCGACGGCACCGCCGAACGGCTGGCCGCCCGGGCGGCCGTCGAACCCCGGCTGCGGGTGCTGCACCGGCTCGCGGGTGCCGGCGGCGGCAGGTCCGACGCGCTGAACTGCGCCCTGGTCGGCATCCGCGCCGAGCTGACCGTCATCGTCGACCCCGGCCACGAGCCGGAGCGGACCGCGCTGCGCCGGCTGGTCCGCCACTTCCGGGACCCGCGGGTCGGCGCCGTGCTGGGCCGTCGGGTGGTCCGCAACGCCTCCCTGGCCTCCACCATCTTCGTCGACTACCTGTCCGGGCACCTGGTCAACCAGTACGGCCGACAGGCGCTGTTCGAACTGCCCGCGTCCGGCGGTGCCCCCGTCGCGGTGCGCACCAGTGTGCTGCGCGCCCTGAGCGGGTGGAATCCGGACACCGGCACCGGGGACA
>DASVVF010000453.1:0-10066 GCA_036386695.1 Catenuloplanes sp.
GCGCGACGGGGTGGGCGATGGCTTGGCGCCGGCCGCGCGGCCGGGCCGGGCCGGTGGCGACGCCGTCGGGGTCGGCGTTACCTGTTCGCTGGCACCGACGTCGGCCAGGTCGAACGCGGGGGGCGGGGCGGCCACGGGGGCCGTCGTGACGCTCAGGCGGACCGCCATGATCAAGGCGGTGCCCGTCACGGTGCCCACGGCGGCGGCGGTGGTACGGCGCATCACTACTCCGTCAGAATTCGAAGGGATCGAGGTGCAGCTGGCTGCTGGGCACGTCAAGGTCGCGCAAGGTCCGCACCGCGGCGTCCACCAACCCGGCCGGGCCGCACAGGTAGATGTCGCGGCGGTTCACATCGGGGACCAGGGTCCGCAGGCCGGCCGGGGTGAACAGCCGGCGCGGGCCGGGATCGTCGCGCCCGCCGACGACATAGCGCACGTCGCTGTGCCGGCGTCGGGCCAGCGCTTCCAACTCCCCCCGGAACACCAGGTCGCGCTCGGAACGGGCCCGGTAGACGACGATCGTGCGCTCCGGCATGTCCTCCAGCAGGGCCCGGATCGGGGCGATGCCGCTGCCGCCGGCGATCAGCAGCGCCCGCCGGCGGGTCCGGCGCTGCGCGGTGAAGGTGCCGAACGGTCCCTCGGCGAACACCCTGGTGCCCGGCTGCAGCTCCCGCAGGCGGTCCGTGTGCCGGCCGACGGCGGTGACGGTCAGCCGCAGCCACTGCGGGTTCGGCGCCGCGGACAGCGAGAACGGATGCGACTGCCACCACCCGTTGCGGTTCAGGAACCGCCAGCGCAGGAACTGCCCGGCGCGGGCCGGCAACCGGTCCAGGTGCCGTCCGGTGAGGTATACGGAGAACGCGTCGTCGCTCTCGGCGACCACCTCGGCCACCCGCAGCCGGTGCCGCAGGTTGAGGTGCAGCGGCTCCACCACCCGCCCCCAGACCAGCGCGGCCACCACCAGCGCCGCCAGCGCCGGCCAGAACACCGACGCGAACCGACCGCTGAGGTTGGCGCCGAGGGCGACCTGGTGGCCGTACCCGAGCAGCAGCACGAGATAGCCGCCCAGGTGCAGCAGGTGCCACAGCTCGTACGGCAGGCGCCGGCGGATACCCCGGACGGCCAGCAGACTGACCGCGACCATGAGGCCGGTGGCGATGAACGCGTTCGCCATGTCCCCGAACATCTTCCAGGCCTGCGCGGTCGGCGAGGTGCGGGCGGCCGACGCGTACCCGAGGACGGTGCAGATGATGTGGGCCACGGTGGCCGTCAACAGCGACACACCCAGCATCCGGTGCCAGCGCAGCAGGTCCCGGGCGCCCACCCACTCTTCGAGCCAGGACACCCGGCTGACCATCAACAGCTGGATGAACAACAGGTAGCCGGCGATCAGGCCGGTGACCCGACCGGCGGCGATGAGCAGCGAGGCGGAGTCGTTGATCGCGCCGACGCGGGTGTCGAACACCCACATCGCCACGCTGGCGGCCAGCCCGCCGACGAACAACAGGATGGTGAGCAGCCGGTTGCCGGCGAGCGCCTCGGCCGGAGGGCGGTCGGCGCCCTGGTCGGCGTCCGGCTCCACCCGCTCCCGCTCGCCGTGCCGGGCCGGGGTGATCTCCTGCCGCTCCGGCGGGCCGGGGTTGTCGGGGGAGTCCGGCCGCCTCGGCCGGAAGGGACTGTGGTCGCGGGTGGGCGCCGGCCCGCTGTCCACCGGGCGGCGTGCGGGGCGAACCGGTGCGCCCCGCCGCGCCGCCTGGACGTCAGGCGGCGACAATCGGGTCGCGACGGTGTCGCCGTACGGCCTTGCCAAGGTCATCACCCGCTCAGCAGCTGTCACGATGGGCCGGCCGCTGGACCGCGGCCGCCGCGACGACCCCCGGTCGTGCTGGGCCGTCGATGGAGGTACGGATGCGGAGGCCCCAATGCCTCAAACGACGGCCGAATTGGGTCGAGAACCGCGACTGTGGCTCCCGGTCGGCCGGGCGCGGTCGCGGTAGCGGGACGCACAGGCACCGGACCGTAGCGGACCGCTACCGTTCGGCGCCGACGGGCGGATAGTCCGGTCTGAAGGAAATGTGCCCATTACCCCGAGTAATGTGTGCCGCGGGGAGGGGCACCGCGAACCGGCTACGCGCTTCCGTTCCCCCCGGTGGCCGTTCCACCCGGGTGAGGTGTCACCCGGCGATCGGGGGGTGGGTTGGCATGTCCGAGAGCCCGAAGCGGACGACGAGCGCCGGGGAGCGGGCGGAGCTGGCTTCCATCGTCGATTCCTCGCACGACGCTATCGTCGGGATGACCTGTGACGGCCTGGTCAGCACCTGGAATCCGGCCGCCGCGCGGCTCTACGGCTATGCGGCCAAGGACATCATCGGACGCCCCGCCGAGGCGATGGTCCCCCCGCTGCGCCGGCCCGAGGAGGCCGCGATCCTGACCAAGATCATGGCCGGGGAGGTGGTGGAGCGGTACCGGACGGAGCGGATCTGCCGGGACGGCACGGTGGTGACCGTCTCCCTGACGATCTCGCCCATCTTCGACGAGGCCGGCGCCGTCATCGGGGCGGCCACCGCCTCGCGCCAGTTCAGCGAGCTGCAGGATGCCCGGGACCGCTTCGAGGTGCGGATGCACCAGCTGCGTTCCGAGGCCGCCGACGCGGCGCAGCGCTTCGAGGTACAGGCCGACCAGCAACGCGACCATGCCAAGCACGCCCAGGAACGTTTCGAGATACAGGTCGGCCGCGAGCGCACCCAGATCCAGGACGCCGAGGACCAGTACGAGGCCCGGATGGCCATGCCTGGCGCGCTGCCCGGTGGACACCAGCCCAACCGCGAGCTACACGACGCCCACGAACGTTTCGAAGCCCGGGTGATCGAACAGCGGGCCGAAGCCCACGACGCCGCCGACCGCTTCGAGGCCCAGGTCAGTGAGGCGCACAGCCAGACCCAGCATGCCCAGAACCGCTTCGAGGTGCTGGTCGAGGAGGAGCACGAGCAGGCCGACGTCGCCGCGACCCGGTTCCAGAGCCGGATAGACACCGAACGGGAGAAGGCCCAGAGCGACCGGGACCACCTGCAGTCACAGCTGCAGCAGGGCCAGCGGCTGGAGGTCCTGGGACAGCTCGCCGGAGGGGTCGCCCACGACTTCAACAATCTCCTGGCGGTGATCCTGAACTACGCGGCCTTCGTCGCCGAGGAACTCGCCACCGCCCCGCATTCGGAGTCGATGGCGGCGGCCGGGCGTGACGTCGAGCAGATCCAACGGGCCGCCGAACGGGCCACCACGCTGACCCACCAACTACTGGCCTTCGCCCGCCGCGAGGTGATCCAACCACGGGTCATCGACCTCAACCACGTCGTCGTCGACGTCAAGCAACTCCTCGACCGCACGATCGGCGAGGACGTCGTGCTGCACACCGACCTCGCCGGCGATCTGTGGCCCATCCTCGGCGACACCGGCCAGATCGAACAGGTGCTCGTCAACCTCGCCGTCAACGCCCGCGACGCGATGGGCGACGGCGGCACCCTGAGCATCGACACCAGCAACAACCGCGTCGACGCCAACGCCCTCACCGCGGCGTCGCGGCTGCGGGCCGGCCAGTACGTCCGACTGCGGGTCAGTGACACCGGAACCGGGATGTCGCCCGACATCATCGAGCACGTCTTCGAACCCTTCTACACCACCAAACGCGACGGCACCGGGACCGGCCTCGGACTGGCCACTGTGTACGGCATCGTGGCCCAGGCCGGCGGGACCATCGACATCCACTCGCAGCCCGGTGTCGGGACGACGTTCACGATGATGTTCCCGGTCACCGACGAGGTGGCCACCCCGGCCGAGGAGATCCAGCCCTACCGGCACACCCCCACCGGGCAGACGGTGCTGCTCGTCGAGGACGAGAAAGCGCTGCGCGAGGTCACCGAACGGATCTTCACCCGCAGCGGGTACCACGTCATCACCGCGGCGCACGGCGTGGAGGCCATCCGGCTCGCCGCCGACTACACCGGTGAGATCCACCTGCTGGTCACCGACGTCGTCATGCCGAAAATGCTCGGCAAGGAGGTCGCCGAGAAGGTCCGTCAGCTCAGACCCGAGATCAAGGTGTTGTACATCTCCGGCTACGCCCGGCCGGTCCTGGCCTCCAAGGGCCGGCTCGACCGGGACGTGCACCTCATCGAGAAGCCGTTCTCGGCACTGGCGATCCTCCAGAAGGCCGGACAGGTCCTCCGCTAGCGCCAGCCGCGGGACCGGTCACGTGTTCCGGTGACCTCGGCCGGCCCCGTACCGCCTACTGGGGGCGGTGCAGGTGGTCGCGCAGGACGGTCAGGGTGACCCGGCCGCCGCCGGCGGCGTCGGAGACGTCGGCCACCTGATGCCCGCCGACGTAGACATCGGTGGCGAGCGCGCCGGTGCCGTCCACCCGCAGGTAACCCACGCCCATCAGGTTCTCGGCCTCGCCGGCGGCCAGGTCGGGGCGGACGTCGGTGTCGGGCTGCTGGACCGCGCTCACCGTGCCGACGTCGTCGCCGGCGACGTCGACGACCACCATGCCCACCCGCACCTGCGTGATGGCCGATCCCTCAGGTTGAACCGGGTGCGTCTGTCGTTCCATGATCGGCACATTCCCCCGGGCGGCGCTGGCGAAACCCCACCCACCCGGCCGGTCCCGCCGCGGCGGCGCCTTCTCCTCACCGGCCGTCGCGTTCGGGACGGACCAGCCGGCCCGCCACGATGCGCCGCCACCGGGGCGCCGGGCGCGCCGGCCGGTCCGCCCCGTGCAACTGTGCGTAGAGGCCGTCGGCCGCGACCAGGTCGTCGTGCGTGCCCACCTGGACCAGGCGCCCCGCCCGTAGCACCGCGATGCGGTCGGCGCCCCGGATCGTGGACAGCCGGTGGGCCACCACCAGGGTGGTGCGTCCACGCATCAGGCGCGCCAGGGCGCTCTGCACCAGTGCCTCGGAGGCCGGGTCCAGGGCGGAGGTGGCCTCGTCGAGGACCAGCACCCGGGGATCCCGGATCAGCGCCCGGGCGATGGCCAGCCGCTGCCGCTGCCCACCGGACAGGCTCGCGCCCCGTTCGCCGACGACCGCGTCCAGACCACCGATCTCGCGGACGAACTCCCAGGCGTTCGCCGCCTCCAACGCCGCGCGAACCTCGCCGTCCGACACGTCGCGCCGCCCGTAGGTGGCGTTGTCGCGCACCGTGCCCTCGAACAGCAGCGGCTCCTGGGGGACCACCGCGAGGTGTCGCCGGTACCTTCGAAGGTCGACCTCCGCCAGGTTCACGCCGTCGAGCACGACCCGGCCGTGGGTCGGGGCGAGAAAACCGATGACGAGGTTCAGCACCGTCGACTTGCCGGAGCCGGACGGGCCGACGAAGGCGACGGTCTCGCCGGGCCGGACGTCCAGCGTGATGTCGGTCAACGCCGGTTCCGTCGCGTCGGGGTAGCGGAACCCGACGCCGTCCAGCGTGATCCGACCCGCGACCCGGGCCACCCGCCGCCGACCCTCGTTGCGCTCGACATCCGGATCGGTCAGCACCTCCCCGACGGAGCGCACCGACTCGAGCGCCTTCGACACCAGCGGCGCGAGGTTCATCAGCATCGTCACCGAGCCGGTGAGCGCGACGAAATAGGCGGACAGCAGCACGACGTCGCCGGCGCTGACCTCGAACCGGCCCGTCCGGGCCGCCCACGCCGCGCCCAGCAGACACGCCACGTTCAACAACTGGAAAACCACCCAGGCCAGGGCGCTGAACCGACCGTTGAGCACGTCCAGGCGGATGCCCGCCCGGCGGACGTCGTGCAGGGTCACATCGACCCGCCCAAGCTCATGGCTCTCCAGGGCGTGCGCCCGGGTCACCGGGATCAGGTGGGTCATCTCGCTGACCCGGGCGGAGAGCTTCTCCACCTGCCGGCGGAAGACCGCGTTGCGGTCGCGCATCCGTCGTCGCATCGCCTGGACGAGCAACGCCGCCGCCGGCACCGCGACGAGGAAGACCGGCAGGAACTCCGGGGCCCGCAGCGCGGTCAACACGACCGCGCCGATCAGGGTGGTGAGCGCGGCCATCCCCGAGTCGAACGTCTGCCGTGAGGTCTCGACGATGTTCTCGACGTCCCGGATGACCTTGGCCTGCAGGACGCCGGCGCTCATTCGGCGGTGGTAACCGATGGACATCTGCTGCAGCCGGTGGCACAGCGCTATCCGCAGCTCGGTTTCCACCGTCCGTACGGCCAGGCTGAGCCAGCGGGCGTAGGCCCAGTTCAGCGGCACATTCTGGACGATGAGCACCGCCATGACGGCCGCGTTCACCCACAGCGTCGCCAGTGGCCGCCGCTGGACGACGGCGTCGATCATGTTCGCGGTGAGCAGCGGCATCACCCACACCGGGGAATGCTTGGCGGTGAACGCCAGCGCCGCCAGCAGCAACCGGCCGCGCTGCCCCGCGTACAGCCGCAGGGCGGTGCGCACCGATCGCCGGCTGTCGACGTGTGCGCCGAAGGCCCGGATCTCCTTCACCGCGGTGCCCGTCCCCGGTGGCGCCGGCTCGCTGTCTGGTGTCCGATGGTGATGGTCACTCCTGTTGATGTTGTCCTCGCCGAAAGGTCCACCACCAATGCCCCGCTCCGGCTTCAATATGCAATGGCTGTACAGCAGGCGCGTCGCCCCGACCGGCCCGGACGCCAGGGTCCTCGACGCCGTGGCCGCGTGGGGTTTCGACTTCATCCGCCTGCCCACCGACTACCGACTGTGGAGCGTTGACGACGATCCGTACCGGCCGGACGAGAAGGTCCTCACCCTGGTCGACGACATCCTCGAGGCGTGCCGGGCGCGCGGGCTGCACCTGTCGTTGAACCTGCACCGGGCGCCCGGATATGTGATCACCGGCTGGGAGACCGAGCCGTACAACCTGTGGGCGGACCGCCCGGCACAGGACGCGTTCGTCGCGACCTGGGAACGCTTCGCCGCGCGCTACGCCGACGTACCCGCTGACGACCTGAGCTTCGACCTGGTCAACGAGCCGCCCGCATTGGGCCTGCGCGGCTTCACGCGGCAGGCACACGAGGCGGTCATCCGCCGTACGGTCGAGGCCATCCGGCGGATCGCGCCGGCCCGACCGCTGGTGATCGACGGCCTCGACGGCGGCAACCTCGCCATGCCGGAACTGGCCGACCTCGACCTCACCCAGAGCGTGCGCGGGTACCAGCCGATGAGCGTCTCGCACTACCAGGCGGCCTGGTGGCCGGGCCACGTCGGCATGGCCGAACCGACGTACCCGGTCGAGTACGACGGGCGCTGGTGGAACCGCGACGGGCTGCGGGACTTCTACGCCCCGTGGCGGGCGTTGGAGGCGCGCGGTGTGCCGGTGCACGTCGGTGAGTTCGGCTGCTACGAGAAGACCCCCGACGAGGTCGCCCGGGCCTGGTTCGCGGACCTCTTCGCCGTCTTCGCGGAGTTCGGCTGGGGCTTCGCGCTGTGGGAGTTCGAGGGCCCGTTCGGCATCGTCGGCCATCAGCGGCCCGGGGCGGTCTTCGAGGAGCTCAACGGGTTCCGGGTCGACCGCAACCTGCTGGAGCTCATGCGTTCGGCCCGCCCCTGACCGACACCCGCGCCGGAGGGCGAGCGCCGGGCCGGGGTCAGCCCGCCGCCACGACGGCGGTCCAGACCGGGAACGACCAGGTCCCCGGCCCCGGCCCGGTGAGTTCCGCCCCGTCGGTGAGCTCCGCCCCGTCGGTGAGGTCCGCCCAGGCGACCCACCCGGGTGTGGCATCGGCCTGCAGGCGGGCGATGACGTCCTGTGGGTCGTCGGTGGGCACGGCCGGGCCACCGAACGGCAGCGATCGCGGCGCCACCGACGCCACCGAGCATCGCAACTGCCCCGCCTGTTCGTCGTACCACGCGTAGAAGGTCACCGGACCGGTCACGGTGATCCCGTACCGGTCCCGGAGCCGGTCGGCGACGAACCTGAGGGCCGACCCGACCGCCTGGCCGTCGACCGGGCCCGCGCCGACGCTGAACCACCGTGTGTTCCCGGCGATTTCGGCGTCCGGGTCGTCGGGGGACAGCACCGGTTCCTCGTCGAGGTACGAGCGCACCAGCGCCCCGAGCTGTGCCGACATGCGTAACCTCCGGTACCCCGACCCCGCCGCGGGCCAGCGTACTGTGGGCCCCCGCGGCCCGCGACCACGATCAGCGAGATGCCGCCCCGGCCCCGCCCGCGACCCACCCCACCCGCCCCGGCCCGCCCCGGCCCGCCCCGGCCCGCCCCGGCCCGCCCCGCGAACACTTTTCCCGTCGTCGGTGAAGTAGGGACGAGCCCCTGGCCGTCGACGGGGACGCGGGACGGAAGGAGACCTCATGGGCGTGGTGACACGGACCGCGCACACCCCCACCGGGGACACCGACGCCGAGATCATCAGTCGGTTGCGGGTGGAGCCGGAGCTGTTCGCCACGGTCTTCGACCGGCACTACGCGGTCATCCACGGATACGCCAGCCGTCGGCTCGGGCCGGACCTGGCCGATGATGTGGCCGCCGAGACCTTCCTGGTCGCGTTCGACCAGCGGGACCGGTACGACACGGCGTACGAGAGCGCCAGGCCCTGGCTCTTCGGCATCGCGGCCAATCTCATCGCCGGCCATCGGCGGGCCGAGGCGCGGCAGTACCGGGCCTTCGCCCGCGCGGACGGTCTCGCGTCGGGTGACCCTGATGTGGCGGACGGCCACGCCGACCGGGTCGCTGTCCGGCTCGACGCGCAGGCCGTCCGGGGTCGGCTGGCGGTCGCCTTGGCGGGCATCGCACCAGCCGACCGGGAAGTACTGCTGTTGATCGCCTGGGCGGGACTCAACAGCGAGGAGACCGCGAGGGCACTGGAGATCCCGGCCGGCACCGTCCGGTCACGGCTTCATCGGGCCCGCAGGAGTTTGCGGGCGGCACTGGGCGGCGCCGACCCGACGGCAGTGGGAGAGGAAGTTCAATGAGTGACGACGTCACCGCCCTGCGGAAGTGCTGGAGCGATGTGGCACCGCCGTCGCCAGACGCGCGGGACAGGGCCCGGGCGGCACTGTTGACCAGGATCGCCCAGGCGCAGCCCGCGCCCGCCGTCGAGAAGATCGCCAGGCCGGCGGGCCGGACCCGCGGCTGGCTGCTACCCGCGTGGGCGTGGCGATCCGGCACCGCAGTGCTGGGCGCGGCCGCGCTGGCGGTCGGCCTGGTCATGGCCGGGGGCACCGACCGGCCGGCCGGCCCGTCGACGGTGGGCCTGCCGCCCCCCGAACGGTCGCCGGCCGCTGTCGGAACGTTCGAGCTGGCCGCCGCGTATGCCGCGGCGCAGCCGTTCACGCCCCCTCGGCCCGACCAATGGACCTACGTCAAGTTCAGGGCCCTCAACCCCGGCTCGATCGCCAGGAGCAAGGGACAGGAACCGGACGTGACGACCAGTTTCTGGTGTCGGGCGGACGGTAGGCAGAGCGCGACGATCGCCGACAACGGCAAGCTTTCGGTCACCCCGGTGGACACCGCGCCACTGACGGTCTTCCCTCCGCAGGACTACCGGCGGCTGGCGCAGCTGCCGACCGACCCACCGCGGTTGCTGCGCTGGCTGGAGGCGAACCTGCCCCCGGGCGGCACCGGAGAGGACCGCAACGTCATGACGTTCGGCATGATCGGCGCCATCCTCGGGCAGAACGTGCTTCCGCCGGCGGTGCGGGCGGCGCTGCTCAGAGCCGCCGCCCTGATCCCCGGCGTCACCGAGTCGCCGGAGACGGTCAAGGTGGGCGGGCGGGTCGCCACGGCGGTCGGCCGAGTCCACAATGGATGGCGACGGGAGGACCTGCTGCTGGATGCCGACACCCACGAGTTCCTCGGCCACCGTGCGGTGGCCATCAGGGACCACAGCTTCGTCGTGGGTGGGGAGGGTCGTCAAGGACCGGGGAGACCGGGAGGTCCCGCCGCCAAACCGGCGGGCCCGGGCGGAACCTCTGCCGGCCAGACGGTTCGGGTGCGGAAGGGCGAGCTGCAGTACCTGGTGACCCGGCTCGCCAGCGCGGTCGTCGACGCACCGGGCCAGACCCGC
>DASVVF010000454.1:0-2557 GCA_036386695.1 Catenuloplanes sp.
AGGCCAGGCGGTGCGCACCGCTAACTGAGGCCAGGCGGTGCGCACCGCCAACAGAGGCCAGGCGGTGCGCACCGCCGACTGAGGCGAAGTCCCGATCATCCCTTCCAGAAGGTTTCGGAACGGTCGGCGCCGCCGTGCGGCCGCCCGGTAGCGGCGAACTCGTCGAGCACCCGGCGGGCATCCCGCCACCGGGTCTCCAGGTCGCCACCGGAGCGCAGCCGGCCGACCAGCAGGCGCAGCGGCTCGTATCCGGGACCGGTGACCGCGTCGAGCACCGCACCCAACCGACTGGCCAGGTCGTCGAGCAGGTCCCGGCGCTCGTACCCCGGCTGCTCCTCGGCCTCGCGCAGCCGACGGGCCTCCACCGCGACGATCTCCCGCACCGGATCCGGCCGCGGGCCGGCACTGACCGGCCCGGCGGGACCCGCCGTCGACCTGCGCCGCCCCAGGTTGATCCGGGCCGACCCGGCCCGCCCGGCATCGGCCGGCATCGCCGCGAACCGCACACCGCCCCCGGGCGCTCTGGCCGCCGCCGAGGGCCCGGGCGGGGCCGCCGCCGGGGCGGCCGCCGCCCGGAAGGAAACCGCCATCAGCGGCACGGCCACCGGCAGCTCCCAGCCGGACGGCGCCTCGACCGGCTGCATGACCCGGTGCGGGGTGCCGCCGTCGGTCACCACCCGGGTGTCCACCGCGACGTACGCGGTGAACCGGCACAGCACCCCGAACCGCAGCGACGTGCCGACGATGCGCGACTCCAGGTCGCGGTCGCCCGCCAGGTACCGGTCCTGCAGGTCGTGCAGGTGGGCCCGGGCCCAGTGGGCGGTGACGGCCGGCTCGTCGCGGCGCGCCACCGGCACCGTCGCCGCCCAGGCCCGATCGTCGCGGGTACGGCCGCGCACGGTCAGCGACCCGTGGGCCGCCCCCTGGTACCGGCCGGCCACGACCAGCGGGACGCCCGGGTAGATCCCGGGCAGCTTGACCGGGGTACGGGTGTCCGCCGTCAACGCCAAGCCGATCGCGGTGATGGCGAGGTCGGTGACGAGCGGCGCCCCGATCCGGCGGTGGACCTGCCCCATCGCCTCGTCCAACCGGTCCTCGCTCTCGACGAGTTCACAGCGGCCCGCGCCCAAGATCGCCAGCCGGCCGAGGAAGCCCGCGTTGACCGCCCGGTCGATGCCGACGGCGTGGATCCGGCTCCGTCCGACCAGCGGCCCGATGTCGCGCAGAATCTGGTCCTCGTTGCCGACCTGCCCGTCGGTGACCAGCACCAGCACCGCCTCCCGCGGCCGCGGGTCGGCGCCGGTGCCGTCGGTCCCGGCCGGCGGCGCGGCGGCGGTCCGGGCGTCCGCCAGCAGTCGCAGCCCGTCGCGCAGCGGCGCGAGCAGTTCGGTGCCGCCGCGCGCCTGCACCCCGGCGAGGTGCTCCACCGCGCGGAAGCGGTGTCGGTCGCTGGCGTGCACCAGCGACTGGCCCAGGTCCGGCGGGTACTCCGACCGGTCGTCGAAGGTCAGCACCGTGAACCGGTCGGCGGCGGTGAGGGTGTCAACGATCCGGGCGGCGGCCCGCCGGGCGGCGACCATCTTCCAGCCGTCCATGCTGCCGGAGCGGTCCAGCAGCAGGACGACGTCGCGCGGCCGGGGTGCGGCGACGTCCGTCGGTGGTAGCACGGTCAGTTGGAAGGTCCCCGCCGCGTCGTCGGGCCCGTCCGGCACACAGACCAGCGATGACCCGGCGCCCCGGTAGTCGAGGCGCAGCACGAAGTCCCGGTCCGCCCGTTCGCCCGGGGCGATCCTGACGTGGTTCCCGTCGGTGGACACGGTGTGCAGGCTGGACCGCACGTCGCCGAGGGTCAGCCCGGCCGGGTCGATGGTGACGCCGATCGACAGCCGCAGCGGGTTCGGGAAGCCGGGCAGCAGCACCGGGGGACTGATCCGGGAGGCGTCCGGCACCGCGTCGGTGTCCCACGCGTACCCGTCGCCCACGGCGGGGCCGGGCAGCGGCACACCGGGTACGTACCGGGGCGCCACGACGAGCGGGAACCGGAACGTCGCGGCGCCGTCCTCGTACGGCAGCGGCGCGACGAGCCGCAGCCGGACGCTCACCCGTTCGCCCGGCGCGATGTTGCCGACCCGCATGGTGAAGACGTCGGGGCGCTCCTCCTCCGCGATCGACGCCCGCCGACCGGCGGCCACCGCCTCGTCGTACGCCTGCCGCGCCGCGCCCCGTTCCCGCAGCTCCGCCTCGACGGTGCGACCGTCGGCCGTCATCGTCATCCCGGTGACGGCCGCCCGGTCGGGCAGCGGAAAGACGTAGGTGGCCGCCAGGGCGGTGTCGTGGGCGTTGACGAACTCCTGGGTGAGTTCCGTGCGGCTGAGCAGGCCGACGATCGTGGCCCGCACATCCAGCCGGTCCAGCGGCAGGTTGCCCCGTTCGGTGTGCAGCGTACCGAGGCCGGCGTCCGCACCTGGTCCTGCCGCCCGGTCCAGCTCGGCCGGGCTCATCGGGGTGATGGAAAGACTCATGACGAGCTCCTATCGGTGTGCGGTGCTGGCGGCGG
>DASVVF010000455.1:0-5013 GCA_036386695.1 Catenuloplanes sp.
GGCGCCCACCCGGTGTGCTCACCAGTCCACCCCGGCGCGTTCCCACGCCACCGGGCGCAGGACGTCGCCGGTCAGCTCGTAGCGGCGCATCTCGGTCAGTGCCGGGGCGTAGACGTGCACGCTGATCGCCGGCTCGCCGCCGGCGTTGACCAGCCGGTGCACGTGGTGGGCGCCGAAGCCGCGGCCCTCGTCGGGCGCCAGGACCCGCCGCGTCGGCCCGCCGGGCCGCCAGACCTCCTCGGTCAGAGCGCCGGCGACGATGGCCACGGCACCGGCCGAGCCGCCGTGGTCGTGCCAGGACGTGGACTGTCCGGGAAGCCAGGTGAGCAACCAGGCCTCGGCGTCGGGCTCGGCGCTGATCCGGCTGTACCACCGCCGGTCGGGATCGAAGCGCGGTTGCGCCGGCCAGCGGTGGGGGTGGGTGGCCAGATTCCGGGCCCGGTCGAGGAGCGCGGGGCGGCTGCGCAGCGCGGGCAGGAGAAGCATGTCGGGCACCTTCGGGCGATGGGCGGAGCTGGGCTCCGTCGGCGATGGAGCCGCGTACCGAAACGTGGTACGACGTCTCGACTCGGCCCGAATCTATACCATGCGACTAGGAGATAGCTATGCTCCCGGCGGCGTTTTACAACGACTCTTCGCCGCATCATGGGCGGCTCCGATACCGAACCAGACCCACCGAGGCAATAGATTTTCGCTTGGCCAGCCACGCCGTTGGGGCCGATCGTGGCCGTCCATCGGTGGGTGTGAGAGTGCTCGCTGCGTCGTGCTCCGCGGGGGCCGTCGCCGCTAGGCTGCCGCCGTGTCAGCTCTCACCCGCGTCCGCGCCTGGCTTGTGGTGTTCGTGATCGGCCTGGTCCTCAGCGGCGTCACCGCCTTTCCCCTCGAAGCGGAGAGCCGGCTGCTGGTCAATCTCCTGCATGCCGACTGGTCCCCGGCTCCTGAGCGGCTCCCGGTGCTGGTGGACTGGATCGACCGGGTGCACGAGGGGATCGTCCGCACCAACCAGCAGTTCCCGTTCATCGCGTACGGCACCGACTGGTTGGCCTTCGCCCACCTGGTCATCGCGGTGGCGTTCTGGGGGCCGATCAAGGACCCGGTCCGGAACATCTGGGTGGTGCACTTCGGCATGATCGCGTGCGTGGCGGTCATCCCACTGGCGCTGATCGCCGGGCCGATCCGTGGCATCCCCTGGTGGTGGCTGCTGATCGACATCTCGTTCGGCGTTTT
This sequence comes from Catenuloplanes sp., assembly GCA_036386695.1. GTDB lineage: Bacteria > Actinomycetota > Actinomycetes > Mycobacteriales > Micromonosporaceae > DASVVF01. Next base: position 1,228 of record DASVVF010000455.1, read on the forward strand.
CGGCGTCATCCCGCTGATCTTCGCCGACCGGGGGATCCGCAGGCTCGGCACCGAAGCCGACCGGCCCATCCCGGCCCGACCGTCCTAGCGGCCGGTTCCGCCGGGTCGGTTCCCGGCGGCGGGGATCACCCTGGCGGGACGCCGTTCGCCGAGACCGTCACCGGGTGCGCGACGACGCCGTCGAACAGATAACCCATGGTGTTGTAGCGGGCCCGCTCGGGTTGACCGGCCCCGGTGACGTCCGTGGCCCGGGCCCGCAGGGTGAGCGGCCCGGGGGTGGACGGGCGCCACGGTAGTTCCCAGCGCTGCCAGGCCCGGCCCAGATCAGTCCGGTCGAGCCTGGCCCGTCGCCAGGTGTGTCCGCCGTCCGTGCTGACCTCCACCGCGCGGATCGGCGCGTTGCCCGACCAGGACCGCCCGCGCAGCACCGTCCGGGCGCCGACCGGGATGCTCGCGTTCCAGCCGAGCTCGAAGACGCTCTTGACCACCTGCCGGTTGATCAGCTGCCCGGTCGCCGGGTAGTCCGGCCCGAGCAGCCGGTAGAACTGCGTGTTCCACGGGCTGAACAACGGGGTGGCGGAAACCTCGATCGAGCCCAACCACTTGATGGAGGCGATGCCGATCCAGCCCGGCACCACCAGCCGCACCGGGAAGCCGTGGTCCGGCGGCAGGGGCGCGCCGTTCATCTCGTACGCCAGCAGCACATCGTCGAGCGCCTTGGCGATCGGCAACGGCCGGCGGACCGGGCCCAGGTTCACCCCACCGGTGACGTAGTCCCGGTCCAGCCCCTGCGGGAGCACGTCGACCGCGGCGCGGGTCAGACCGGCGTGGCGCAGGACCGTCGACAGCCGTACGCCGCGCCAGCGGGCCACCCCGACAGCCCCGAGCTTCCAGGCGGTGCCGGAGACCTCCTGCCCCTGTTGGCTGGCGAAGAAGCTGCGCCCGTTGCCGGCGCACTCCACCAGGGCGGTCCGGCTGTGTGCGGGCAGCCGGCGCAGGTCCCGGTAACTGAGCTGAACGGGGTTGTCCCGGCCGGGGGTGCCCCGCAGTCCGCTGCCGTGCAGGCTCAGCCGCCAGGTGTCGGCGTCCAGCGGCGGGGTCGTGGTGTGGTTGCGGACGAAGAACCGGTCGTTGGGCACCAGGTAGCCCTGGTCCGCCATCGCTTCCCAGCGCATCTCCGCGTTGGTGCCGAGGCTGACGAACAGTTCGGGCGGCAACGGCTTGACGATCGGCCCATCGGCCACGCCGGCCGCCCGGGTCGGGGTGACGGTGGCACCGGCGCCACCGACCACCGCGCCCATCGCCGCGGCGAGCCGGATCAGGTCCCGGCGGGAAACGCCGTCGCCGCGGGCGCGCCCCGACAGCCACTGTCGCGCGCGGACCCTGTCGTAGCCGGCCTCATCGACTCGGTGGGATCTGTCCACGTGCCCTCCCGGGGGACGTCAACACAACGCGATTGACCTCCTTACCCTATGGGTCGAATAGGAATTCGCGCAAGCGACGCCGGCAGCGGGCGGTCCGTGCCCTCAGCCGGCGGACTCCGGCGCCGGGACGACGTCGACCGGCGCAGCCGGCTCCTCCACCGGGACGGTGTGGAAGCCGGAAAAATGACCATTGAGGACCTGACCGGCCTTCTCGATCAGCGAGGAAGCGGAGAATGGCTTCTCGATCAGGTGAACGTCGGGGTCGAGCCGGCCCTGTGACGCCAGCACCGGCTGGGCGTAGCCGGACATGTAGAGCACCTCGATGCCCGGCTTGAGGGCCCGGATCCTCTCGGCGGCCTCCTTGCCCAGCATGTTCGGCATGACGACGTCGGTGACCAGTAGATGTATCTCGCCCTGGTGCGCGGCCGCCAACGCGACCGCCTCGGCGCCGTTGGCGGCCGTGATCACGTGGTAGCCGCCACTGGTGAAGATCCGCTCGGTGACCTCGCGGAGGGCCTCCTCGTCCTCGACGATCAGCAGGGTCTCCCCTTTCGGGCTGCGTTGATGGGGCGGCTCGTCCGGCGCGGCCACGGCGACCTCATCGGTGACCGGCAGCAGGATCGTGAAGGTGGTGCCGACCGCGGGCTCCGACTGGACCTCGATGGTGGCCTCGGCCTGGGTGACGATGCCGTACACGGTCGACAGTCCCAGCCCGGTGCCGGTCCCGTCGGGCTTGGTGGTGAAGAACGGCTCGAAAACGTGGGCCAGCACGTCGTGGGTCATGCCGGTGCCGGTGTCGGCGACCCGCAACCGCACCCGGCGGCCGGTTCCGCCGGTCGGGTCGGCGGTCCCGCCGTCCGGGCCGACGGTGATGTTCGCGGTGTCGATACTCAGGGTGCCGCCGCCGCCCATCGCGTCGCGGGCGTTGACCGCGAGGTTGACGAGCACCTGCTCGACCTGACCGGCGTCGGCCATGACCGACCACAGATCGTCGGCCAGGTCGGTACGCAGGACGATGTCCTCGCCGATGGTCCGAGCGAGCAACTGCCGCACCTGGGTGACGACCTCGTTGAGGTCGAGCACCTGCGGTTGGACCACCTCCCGGCGCGCGAAGGCGAGCAGTTGGTGGGTCAGGCCGGTGGCCCGTTCCGCGGCGCGCTGGATCTGCTTCACGTCGCGGCTGGCCGCCCCGAAATTGGCCCCCGCCCCGGCGGCGAGTTCCTCGTCGACGAAAGCGGCGTAGCTGAGGATCACCGCTAGCAGGTTGTTGAAGTCGTGGGCGACGCCGCCGGCGAGCTGCCCGAGAACCTCCAGGCGCTGGCTCTGCTGGAGCTGGGCCTGCAGGTGTTCCCGGTCGGTGAGGGCGTGTGCCCGTTCGGCGTCCATACCGACCTGGAACCGGTCCTTCGCCTCCTGGACCAGCAGCCGCTCGGTCGTGCGTTCGTCGTCCATCCGCACCTGGAACCGGTCCTGCGCCTCCTTGACCTCCACGCGTTCCTTGATCCGCTCGCGCGCCATGGCATCCTGGAACCGGTCCTGGGCATCCTGGGCCTCCGCGCGCTCGTGGGCGCGTTCCTCTCCCATCCGTCGCTCGAAGCGGTCCTGCGCGTCCTGCACCTGGAGCCGTTCCCGGGCCCGTTCGTCCTCCATCCGGAGCTGGAACTTGTCCTCGACGGCCCGGCTCTTGGTCCGCAGCCCCTGGATGTCCAGTTGGCCCGGGTCCACCGCATCGCGGGCCTGGCCCGGCTGCCGGTCGATCCACGCCGCGAGCTCGTCCGGGTCGCGCTCGTCGGTGACCCGATGGGCGATCGTGGCGGCGCCCAGGACGGTGGCGCCGTCGACGATCGGTGAGATGGTCACCTGGACGGTGATGACGGACCCGTCCTGGCGCAACCGTTCGGTGCGATAACCCTCGACGACGTCACCGGCCAGGATGCGTTCCAGGACACCAGCCTCGTCGCCGCGTCGATCCGGCGGGACCAGGACGTCCGCGGGCTTCCCGATCAGTTCCGCCGCGGTGTAGCCGTAGAGCCGGGCACCGGCCTCGTTGCAACTGGTGATGATCCCGGCCCCGGTCATTCCGACGATCGCGTCATGCGACGACCGGACGATAGAGGCCAGCTGCACGTCCTGAACAGCGACACTGGAACCCACACTGTGCTCGACCATTGTCATCTCCGCCGGCGCCGCCGAGCGGAACGCATCACGGAGTGGGCGGCCACCATCCAGAGCGGCTGTGCGGAGTTTCGACGAGGGCGGGTCCGGGCCCTCGCGGGCAACGGTATCGCCGAACCCGGCGACAGGGGGCCGGAACCGGTTTATTCGTCCCGGCCGCCCGCTTGCCGGCGCGGGCGCTCACCGC
>DASVVF010000456.1:0-6915 GCA_036386695.1 Catenuloplanes sp.
ATCCCGGTCTACGGCCGGTACGTCGGTAACCCGTTCAGCCGGTGCTTCGAGAAGCGGCTGCCCGTAGCGGCGTGACGCCGCGTGCCGGCCCGTCCACCCGGCAGCCAGCTGGATCACACCGGGCGGGACCAGGACCCGTGCTGGCCCCCGGGGGCCAGCACCCCTGGCCCCTCCCGCTGGCTCCTCCCCGCGCGGCGCTGCCCGGGTTGGCTGGGACCGGCGCGATGTGCGCCGCCCACCGGAAGGAGCCGACCCATGCCGCAATCAGTCACACCGCCGGAGTCCCCGACACCGCCCGAGCCCTCAACACCGCCGGAGTCCTCGACACCGGCGCAGTCATCGGGACCGGCGCGGGCTGGCGCGCTGCACCCGCAGCCGGAGATCGCCGAGGCGCTTCAGGCGTGTCGGCGGGCCGGGCTGCGCGTCGGGCAGGTCCCCGGGCGCACCACCTGGGGGCGGGTGGAGTGCCCCACCGGTGCCCGGATCCTGCCGGTCCCGCTGGTATCGCGCCGGCCACCGCTGCACGCCGACCGCCTCATGGTTTTCCTGGCCGAGCACTGCGGCCATGACCTGGACCAGCACTGATGGGCGCCGTCTTCGCCTTCAAGGTGGTGGTGGAGCCGACACCCGAACCGGACCACATCGAGCTGCTGTTCGCGTCGCCCGAGGAACCCACCGCCGAGTTGGCCCCCCGGCAGAACACCGGCGTCGTCTGGTGCACCAGGTCGGCCGACACTCTGGCGGTGGCGGTGGTCGACGCCATCGCCGAGGTGGAGGCGCTCGGCCTGCGGGCGGTCCGCGTCGAAGCGCAGCCCTGGGTGACCCTCGACGACATCGCCCGGCGCCTCGGGCGCCCCGGTGCAGCGGTCCGCCAGTGGGCCACCACCGAGCCCGGCCCCGGCGCCTTTCCACTGCCGCTCGTGCCCGACGGTCCGCCGCTGGTGCCAGACGGTCCGCCGCTGGTGCCCGACGGTCCGCCGCTGGGCTCCGCCGGCCCACCGGCGCTGTGGTATTGGCCGCAGGTGGCGCGGTGGCTGCGGGACACGTTGGGCTACCACCTACCGGACGACCACACCGTCCTGGCGGCCGTCAGCCTCGCCCTGCGGCTGCGGGAGTTGACCCCGCAGGTGCCGGGCATGCGGGCCCTGCGCCGGCTGCTCCCGCCGTGAGCCCCCGCTCAGGTCAGGTCGAACTCGCCGTCGCGGGCACCGGCCACGAAGGCGTCCCACTCGCCGCGGGTGAAGACGAGCACGGTCCCCTGCGGGTCGGCCGAGTTCCGCAGCCCGATCAGGTCGTCGACGAAGGCCACCTCGACGCGGCTGCTGTCCGCCGACGGTCCGCTGACGGGCGCGGACAGCCACACCGCGCGGGAAAGGTCGAAATCGCCTTTCGGGTGATGCTTCACCCGCACAGGTTATACCGGCAGGATGGTCGAATGCGCAGCCTGACCCGTGCCGAAGCCGCCGAGCGCGCCGAGCTGGTCGTCGTCGAGTCGTACCACATCGATCTCGACCTGACCGGCGGCGGCGAGACGTTCCGGTCGACCGTGGCCATCGGATTCCGGGCCTCCGCCGACCGGGACACCTTCGTGGAACTCAAACCGGTCCGGCTGCGCACGGCCACCCTGAACGGCCAGCCCGTCGACCCGACGTCGCTGGCCGGTAACCGGCTGCCGTTGGCCGGTCTGCAAACGACCAACGAGCTGGTCGTCGAGGCTGAGATGGCGTATTCGCACACCGGTGAGGGGCTGCACCGTTTCGTCGACCCGGTCGACGGCGAAACGTATCTCTACGCCATGTCGTTCCTCGACGAGGCGCAGCGCATCTTCGCCTGCTTCGACCAGCCGGACCTCAAAGCGCCGGTGAGCCTGAGCGTCACCGCGCCGCCCGGCTGGCTGGTCGCCGCCAACGGCGAACCGGGCGAACCACCGGCCGGCGGCCGTTGGCGCTTCGCGGCCACGGCGCCGCTGGCGACGTACTTCGTGTCGTTGATCGCCGGGCCGTACCACGCGGTCCGCCGGGAGCACGACGGCATTCCGCTGGCCTTCTACTGTCGCCGGTCGCTGGCCGAACACCTGGACAAGGACGCCGACGAGCTGCTCACCATCACCGGTCAGTGCCTCGACCGGATCCACCAGCTTTTCGGGGTGCGCTACCCGTTCGGCAAGTACGACCAGGCGTGGGTGCCGGAATTCAACGCCGGGGCGATGGAAAACCCGGGCCTGGTGACGCTGCGCGACGACTATCTGTTCCGCTCGGCGGTCACCGACAGCGCCCGCGAGGAGCGGGCCACCACCATGGCGCACGAGATGGCCCACATGTGGTTCGGTGACCTGGTCACCATGCGCTGGTGGGACGACCTGTGGTTGAACGAGTCCTTCGCGGAGTACCTCGGCGTCCGGGTCACCAGCGAGGCGACCCGGTTCGACGGCGCGTGGACCGCCTTCGGCCTGCGGCGCAAGGCCTGGGGGTACGCCGCGGACCAGCGGCCGTCGACCCACCCGGTGGCGCCCGTGGAGGTTCCGGACACGGCGATGGCCCTGCTGAACTTCGACGGCATCTCGTACGCCAAGGGCGCCTCGGTGTTGCGCCAGCTGGTCTCCTGGCTTGGCGACGACGCCTTCCGGGCCGGGCTGCGCGCCCATTTCCACGCGCACCGGTTCGGCAACGCCACCCTCGACGATCTGCTCGGCGCGCTGTCCGCCGCCGGTGGCCGGGACCTGTCGGCGTGGGCGCGGGTGTGGCTGCGCCAGGCCCAGGTCAACACCCTGCGCCCGGAGGTACGCCTCGACGCCGACGGCAACTACGCCTCGGTGACGGTGCACCAGAGCGCCCCGGCGTCCCACCCGACGCTGCGGCCCCACCGGCTCGGCATCGGCCTCTACGACGGCGGTCCGGCCGGCGTCCGGTTGCGCCAGCGGATCGAGGTCGATCTGGACCCGGGGCGCGACGACGGCCGGACCGCTGTTCCGGCGCTGGTCGGCGTGCCCGCGGCCGACCTGCTGCTGCTCAACGACGGTGATCTGACGTACGCGAAGGTGCGCCTCGACGAGGCGTCGGCGGCGGTCGTGCCCGCGTTGTTGCCGGCGGTCGCCGACGCACTGACCCGGGCGGTCATCTGGGGTGCGACGGTGGACGCGGTACGCGATGGCGAGCGACCGGTGGCCGAGCTGTTGGCCCTGGTGGTGGCGGCGTTGCCGGCGGAACCCGAGGTGATCGTCGTGGAGGACGTCCTGCGGTGGGCCCGGGACCTGGTGGACCGCTATCTCGCCGGGGCGGCCCGCCCGGCGGCCCGGGCCTTGTTGGCCCACAGCTGTGACCGGTTGCTGGCGGTGGCCCCGCCGGGTGGCTCCGGGCAGCTCGCGGCCGCCCGTGGCCTGGTCGCGGCCACGGTCGACACCGGTCGACTGATCGGGTGGCGGGGCGGCGTCGCGGTGCCGCCCGGGCTGGAGGTCGACACCGAGTTCCGGTGGCAGATCCTGCACCGGTTGGCCGTGCTGGGCGCGGTGGCGCCCGCCGATGTCGATGCCGAGGCGGCCGCGGATCGCAGCGCGGCCGGCGAGCAGTGGGCCGCCCGGTGCCGTGCGTCGCTGCCGGATCCGGCGGCCAAGCAGGCCGCCTGGCACGCTCTCACCGCCGACCTGTCGTTGTCGAACCGGCTGGTGGAGGCGAACGCGGACGGGTTCTGGCAGCCGGAGCAGGCGGAGTTGACCCAGCCGTACGTCGAGCGTTATTTCAGCGACATGCCGCGGGTCGCCGCCGAACGCACCGCCTGGCTCAGTGAGCGGGTGGCCGCTCTGGCGTATCCGCGTTTCGCGGTGAGTAACCGGACCCGGGAGTTGGCCGCGGAGCTGCTCGCCCGCGGGGACCTGACCGCTGGTCTGCGCCGCGCGGTGGTGGACGCGGACGACGACCTCGGCCGGGCGCTGGCCGCGCGTCGGACGGCCGACCGATGACCTGATCCGGGCACCGCTAGGTGCTTCGTCCCCGGCAGCACCGATCGTCCCGGGCCCACCCCCGTCGTTCACCCGCTGTCCGCGTCCGGTTGCGACTACCGTCGTGGGCGAGGCCGGGGGTACGGGTGGATTGGTTGGAGTTGTCGGGACGGTTGCTGCAGGCGGCGCCCGACGCGGTTGTCGTGACGACGCCGGACGACCGCATCGTGTTGGTCAACGCCCGGGCCGAGTCGATGTTCGCCTGCTCCGCGGCCGACCTGGTCGGAGAACCGGCGCGCACGCTGATGCCGGCGGTGGGCCTGGGCGTCGGTGCTGAAGCCGGGCGCGGTGACTCCGCCGGTGATCACCTGGAACCGCCCGGCGGCACCAGGGTGATCGCCCACCGCCGCGACGGCACGCGGTTCCCCGCTGCGATGGCCTCGACCGCGGTCATGGTCGATCAGGACCGGTTCGTCGTCCTGGTGCTGCGTGACCTGGGCGACCCGGGTCACAGGGCACCGGCCGGCCCCGCGCCGCCCTTGCTCAACGGTGTCCGCGCGTCGGCTCCCGATCCCCTGGGGGTTGGGGTGGGCGCCCTGCTGGAAGCGGTGCCGGATCCGTTCATCGGCGTCGACCGTGACGGTCTGGTGGTGTTCGCCAACGGCCACGCCGAGCGGGCGTTCGGGCGCCCACGGCAGGAGATGCTGGGCCGGCCGGTCACGGTGCTGCTCCCGGACGGCGGCGCTGAGACCGCCGGCGGCACCGCGTCGGCCGGCGGTTCCGCGTCGGCCGGCGGTTCCGCACCGCCGTCGATGGCGCGCCGCCGTGACGGCAGCACCTTCCCGGTCGAGCTTCGGTCGTCGACGATGCCGACCGGGGATGCCACGCTGACCTGTCTGACGGTGCGGGACATCAGCGACCGGTTGGGCACCGACGCCGAGCACGCCCGGCTGCGGGTCGACGCCGCCCGGCACCGGGTGGAGGTGCACCTGCACCGGTCGCGCCGGATGGAGAGCCTGGAACGGCTGGCCGGCCGGGTCGCGCACGACTTCAACAATCTCCTGGGCGTGGTCGCCAACTACGCCGCCTTCGTCATCGAGGAGGTGAGTGTGCCGCAACCGCACCACCTGTCCATCGCGCAGGACGCTCAGCAGATCGTGCTGGCCGCGGAACGGGGTGCCGAACTCACCCGCCGACTCCTGTCCTTCGCGGGGCGCGATGTGGCACCCCCGCAGCCGGTCGACGTGAACGAGTGGATCGCCGCGGTGCAGCAGCAGCTGCGCGCCTCGACCGACGAGCGCCTGACCGTGTGTACCTCCCTCGCCGCGCGGCTGCCGCCGGTGCTGGCCCGGCCGGGGCAGGTGGCGGAGGTGGTGCGGAACCTGGCGGCCAACGCCCGGGACGCGATGCCGACCGGCGGCACGCTGGCGATGGACACCGCCGTGGTGACGATCGAGGCGGACTACGCGGCGGCCCGACCCGATCTGCCACCCGGCCGGTACGTCCGCCTGCGGGTCGGCGACTCGGGTGCCGGGATGACACCGGAGGTGATGGAGTACGCCTTCGAGCCGTTCTACACGACCAAGGTCAGCGGCCCGGGGACCGGGCTGGGCCTGGCCACGGTGTGCGGCATCGCCGCGCAGTCCGGCGGGACGGTCGTCCTGGACTCCAGTCAGGGCCTGGGTACGACGGTCGTCGTCCTGCTGCCGGTCATGGACGACGCCGGCCCGGCCGACCCGCCGGCGGCGTCACCGGTGCCGGGTAACGGTGAGACGGTCCTGGTGGTGACACCGGAGGCGGACCTGCGCGAGGTGACCCGGAAGACCCTTTCGGCGGCCGGCTACCGGGTGCTGTGGGGTGGCAGCGGGCCGCACGGGCTGACCGTGGCCGCGAATCACCCCGGCGAGATCGCGCTGGTGCTCAGCGACGTGGTGATGCCCGGGATGCTGGGGACCGATCTGGTCACCCGGCTGACGGCCCGGCGACCGGACACCCGGGCATTGCACATGTCGTGGTACCCACCGGCGGTGCTCGCGTCGCGTGGCGTCCTGGACCCGGGGGAGCGGCTGCTCGACAAGCCGTTCACGGCTCAGGAGCTGCTGCGCGCGGTCGGTCAGCGGCTCACCCACGGCTGAGCCCGGTTGGATTCGACGTCGGTGCGCGGCCCGCCGACGGCCGCGCTCGGAGATCGGCCTACGATGCGCCGATGGACGACCAGATCGGGGTGCGGCGGGTCGGCATCATGGGCGGCACGTTCGACCCCATCCACCATGGTCACCTCGTGGCGGCCAGCGAGGTGGCCGATCGGTTCGCCCTGGACGAGGTGGTGTTCGTCCCCACCGGCCAGCCCTGGCAGAAGGGCGGCGTGAGTCCGGCCGAGGACCGGTATCTGATGACGGTGATCGCCACCGCGGCGAACCCGCGCTTCCAGGTCAGCCGGGCCGACATCGAGCGGGACGGGCCGACGTACACCGTTGACACGCTGCGTGACCTGCAGGCGATCTACGGGCCGAAGGCGCAGCTGTTCTTCATCACCGGTGCGGACGCGCTGGAGCGGATCCTGTCGTGGAAGGACGCCGACCAGATGTTCGGCATCGCGCACTTCATCGGCGTGACGCGGCCGGGTTTCGAACTGTCGGCCGCGCACCTGCCGGCCGACGCGGTGAGTCTGGTCGAGGTGCCCGCGATGGCCATCTCGTCCAGCGACTGCCGGTCCCGGGTCAGCGAGGGCAAGCCGGTCTGGTACCTGGTGCCCGACGGTGTGGTGCAGTACATCGCCAAGCGGCGGCTCTACCGGGTCTGACCGGAGAGAGAAAGCGCCGTTCTGGGTGGTTTCATGCCCGTCCGGCGGGTTAACGCGAGGGGCATCTGTCGGTGCCGTGTGAGAGGCTAGAGGCCTCATTAACACATCGAGAGGAGTTCGGTGACCGCATCCGAGCGCGCCCATGTGATGGCGGTGACGGCCGCCCAGGCAGCCGCCG
>DASVVF010000457.1:0-1580 GCA_036386695.1 Catenuloplanes sp.
GTGTTCGTCGCGATGCGTGACACCGTGGCCGACCTCCCGGCGCTGGTACGCCTGCTGGCCGACGTCGGGGTGGACGAGCTGCATGTGCAGAACCTGTCGCACAGCTTCTCGGACGCCGACCCGGGCGGCCGGTATGCCGAAATCCGCGAGTTCACCGCCGACCAGGCGTTGTGGGGTGGCCCCGAGGAGGCGGCCACGGCCACGGCGTTCGCCGACGCGCGGGCGGCGGCCCGCGAGCACGGGCTGCGCCTGCGGCTGCCGCACGCCGGCGGCCCGCGCCAGCCGGCCCCGCTGGACGGCCCGGGCTGTTCCTGGCCGTGGGACGCCGCCTACGTGACCAGTACGGGCGTCGTCCAACCGTGCTGCATGGTGATGGGCGACGACCGGGTGACCCTGGGGCGCCTCGACCAGCAGAGCTTCCCGCAGGTCTGGTACGGCGAGCCGTACCGGGAGTTCCGCCGGCGGCTGACCGGCGACGACCCGCCGGCGGTGTGCGTCGGCTGCTCGCTGTACCGCCGCACCTTCTGAAGCCGCACCTTCTCAGGCAGCGCCGCCGGTGGGATCACCAGCCGGCGGGCGGGCCCTGCAGGTGGACGGCCTTGGTGACGGTCATCTCGTCCAACAGCTCTGGGCCGTACCCGAAGCCCTGCCCGCTGCCCCGGCGCGGGTGCGCCGCGCCGCCCGGGGCGCCGCCGAACACCGCGTTCACCTTGACGGTGCCGACCGGCAGCTCCCGCCAGGCCCGCTGGGCGTGGCTCATCGAGCCGGTCAGGACGGTGCCGGCCAGCCCGTACGGCGAGCGGCAGGCCCGCGACAGCGCCTCGTCGAACGACTCCACCACCATCACCGGCGCCACCGGGCCGAAGGTCTCCTGCGCCATGACGTCCATCTCGTCGGTGCAGTCGGCCAGCACCGTCGGCGGGTAGAACGCCCCCGGTCCGTCGGGCAGTCGCCCGCCGTGCAGCAGCCGGGCGCCGGCGGTGACCGCGGCGTCCACCTGGGCGTGCACCAGGTCGCGGTGGCGCGCGTCGACCAGCGGCCCCAGGTCCGTGGCCCACCGTGTCGCCTCGCGCACCAGTTCGTCGAGGAACGGCCCGGCGACGGCCCGGTGCAGGTAGATCCGTTCCACGGCCACGCAGATCTGCCCGGAGTTCGCGAAGGCGCCCAGCGCCGCCTGCCGCGCCGCCCATCCCGGGTCGACGTCGCCGTCGACGATCAGCGGGTCGCTGCCACCGTTCTCCAGCAGGGCCTTGGCGCCGGTGCGCGCGCAGGTCGCGGCGATGGCCCGACCGGTGGCGGTCGATCCGACGTGGGCGACCAGGTCGACCTCGGCGGCGCTCAGCGCGGCGCCGACCTCGCCGGCGCCGGTCAGCATCGACAGCACCCCTTCGGGCAGGTGGTCGGCGAGCAGCCGGGCCAGCGCCGCACCGGTGGCCGGGGTGCGCTCACTGGGTTTGTAGACGACCGTGTTGCCGGTCACCAGCGCCGCGCCGAGCAGGCCGCAGGAGACCGCCACGGGGTCGTTCCACGGGGTGATCGCGGCGACCACCCCGCGTGGCTGGTACGCCATCAGGTCGATC
>DASVVF010000458.1:0-2880 GCA_036386695.1 Catenuloplanes sp.
CGCCGCGACGATCGTGGCCGACCTGAGGACCCGGGCGAACGGGTGGGCCAGGCCGAGGGTCACCGGGCGGGGCAGCGGCAGTCGTGCGGTCAACCGGGCCGCCCTCTGGCCGCGACCGGGGCTGGGGGTACGCCCGACGGCGAGCACGTCGACGGTACGCAGCCGCCCGGCCCGCGCCGCCGCGGCCCACGCGACCACGGTGACCAGCGTCAGCGCCCCGGCGAGCACGGCGACGTTGACCCACGCGGTGACGCCGGAGTCGGTCGTGCCGTAGACCTCGTTGGTCTGCGACAGGATCGGGACGACCAGGACGTTGCCGGCGACGACGCCGAGCGCGGCGCCGATCACCGCCGGGATCAGCGCCTGGACGGTGTAGGCCCGCACCACCTGCTGGGGGGTGAACCCGAGGGCTTTGAGGATGCCGATCCGGTGGGTTCCGGTGCTGACCGCGCCGGCGATGACGTTGCCGATGATGAGGACCGCCATGAGCACCCCCAACACCCCGAACGCGATGAGGAAGGGCACGAACAGCACGGTGCTCCCGGCGCTGTTGGTCCTGGTGAGCAGCCAGGACCGCGACCCGCTCAGGGCGGCGGCCGGGACGCTGGCCCGCACCGCGGCGAGGCCCGCGTCGACCTGCGCGGTGGTGGCTGCCCCGGTGAACCGGTAGAGCATCTGGTAGCCGACGGTCGCCCCCGGCGCGCTCAGCGCGGGGATCTGTTCGGGGACCACCCACCCGCCGGCGGTCTCGCTGACCGACCGGACCGTGCCGACCACCGTCAGGCTCGGGCGGCCGGGAAGGTCGGGCAGGCGCAGCACGTCGCCGACGTCCGGCTGCAGGAACGCCGGCAGCCGGCCGTCGCTGTGCAGCACGATCTCACCCGGGCCGCGCACCCACCGTCCGGTCAGCAGGGTCATCGCGTCGACCGGTCCGCCCGGTTCGGCCCGCCCGGCCACCGTCATCGGCCGCCCCGGCCGGTCGCGTTCACCGACCGGGGTGACCACCACGGTCGGGAACGGGCCGGCGGCCGCGGTGACCCCGGCCGTGCGCGCGGACGCCGACACCTGCGTGGCCGTTGCCTTGGCCGCGTCGAAGGCCGCGGTCAGGTGCGCGCCGCGCTGCTGGTCGAAGGCCCGGTCGAACGGCGCCCTGGAGGCCACCATCAGCGACCCGCCCAGCACGGCCGAGGTCACCGCGATCATCACGACCAGCCCCATCACGACCGTCTGCACCCGCCGGCGCCCCACTCCGGAGCGGACCACCGCACCCAGCGCGCTCATGCTCTCTCCTCGCATCGTTCGTCACTGACCTGAATGAAGACCGAGCCGGCTGATGCGCTCATCGGACCCGCTCCACGGCGGTGTCGGCGGCGACCCGGCCGTCGACGAGGTGAACGGTGCGGGTGGCGCACGCCCGCGCCAGGGCCATGTCGTGGGTGACCAGGATGATGGTCTGCCCGTCGGCGTGCAGGTCGTTGAGCAGGTGCTGAACCTGCTCGCCGGAGGCGGTGTCCAGCGCGCCGGTCGGCTCGTCGGCCAGCAGCAGCGCCGGGCGGTTCATCAACGCCCGGGCCACCGCGACGCGCTGGCGTTCACCGCCGGAGAGCCGGCCCGGGTAGGCGGCGGCGTGCCGGCCGACGCCCAGCGTGCCCAGCAGCTGCGTCGCGCGACGCAGCGCGCCACCGCGGGCCGCCCCGGTCAGCTGCGCCGGCAGCATGACGTTGTCGGCGACGGTCAGGTCGTCGAGCAGGTTGAAGAACTGGAACACCATCCCGACCTTCGCCCGCCGGTACCGTGCCGAGCCGGCCTCACCCAGCTCGTCGACGCGGACACCGTCCACGGTCACGGTGCCGCCGCTGGGTCGGTCCAGGCCGGCGACCAGGTTCAGCAGGGTCGACTTGCCGCTGCCGGACGGCCCGAGGATCGCGACCGCCTCACCGGCCGCGACGGTCAGCGACACGCCGTCCAGCGCCGGCGGCCCCTCGTCGTACCTGCGGCTCACGTCGTGCAGCTCGATCACCGGGACGGTCATGGTGGGTCTCCTCGGGTTCGTCCGTTTCCAGGCGTCCCGAGGCTAGGTTCGGCCCCGGGCCGGACGCGTCGGCTGTCGGAGGGATCTTCGGTACCGCGTGCGGCTGACCCCGGCCGAGGTCATCCCCGCGAGGTAGTCCAGCGGTGTACCGCGGTGGGTCTTCGGACGGATGCCGTGCTCCGGGTCGGTCGGGCGACAATGGGCGGGTGACGAGGGCGGCGGTGCTCGACCGGCTGCGGGCCGGGATCGGGCTGCTGCTGCGCCCGAGCGGTCCGCCGCCGCGGCTGTCGCGGCGCGGCCGGGTGTTCGACATCAGCGTGGCGCTGGTCCTGTTCATCGCCGCGATCGAGGAGGGCGGCGGTTCCGGCGACGCCACCTGGCAGAGCCGGGACGACGAGCCGCGGGAAGGTCAGCAGCGGGGCGGGCCGGGCGCTCAGGACGAGCTGCCGCGCCCGCCGCCCGTACCGGTCAGGCCGTTCCTGCCGATCGAGCACGACCAGACCGGCTGGGAAGTCGTGATGCTGCTGGTGGTGCTGCCCCTGGTGCTGCGTCGCCGCTTCCCGCTGGCGGCGTTGTGGATGGTGCTGGGCACGGCGCCGCTGGTGACCGAGTACAACGCCGCGTTGCGGGTCTCCTTCTACGCCTGCGTCATCGCCGCCTACAGCGCCGCGGTCTACAGCCGCTATCCGGTGCCGGCGTTGGCGAGCCTGCCGGCGGCGGCGCTGCTGTACAGCCAGTTGCGCCAGGAGACGCTGCCCACCGTCCCGGACGGTGCGGTGCCGTTCCTGATCCTGATCCCGATCGCCGTCGCGGCCGACGCGCTGCGCCGGTGGAAACGCCGCGCCGAC
>DASVVF010000459.1:0-2234 GCA_036386695.1 Catenuloplanes sp.
GGGGCGGTGCGGATCGGCGGCGCGGACCGGATCCTGCCCGACGAGGCCGTCCACGAGTTCGTCGTCCGCTCGTTGGCCGGCGCCGACCTGGACGGTCGCAGCCTGTGCGTGATCGTGCCGGACGGCACCCGCAGCTGCCCGTTGCCGCTGCTGCTCTCGGCGGTGCACGAGGCGGTGACCGGCCGGGTCACCCGGGTGACGGTGCTGATCGCCCTGGGTACGCACGCCGCGATGAGCGACACCCAGCTCGGGGCCCACCTGGGCTATCCGGACGGTGATCCGGCGTCGCGGTATCCGGGCTTCACCGTGCTGAACCACGAATGGTGGAACCCCGGGACCTTCGTCTCCCTGGGCAGCATCGACGCCGCACGGGTCGCCGAACTGTCCGAGGGGCGGCTGCGCCAGCCGGTGCCGGTGGCCCTGAACCGGGCGGTCGTGGAGCACGACGTCTCGCTGGTCGTCGGCCCGGTCTTCCCGCACGAGGTGGTCGGCTTCTCCGGCGGCAACAAGTACTTCTTCCCCGGTGTCGCCGGGCAGGAGGTCATCGACTTCTCGCACTGGCTCGGCGCCCTGATCAGCAGCGCCGACATCATCGGCACCCGCGGGATCACCCCGGTCCGGGCGCTGATCGACCAGGCGGCCTCGATGATCCCCGGCCGGCGGCTGGCGCTGTGCCTGGTGGCCCAGTCCGGCACCGGGGCGCTGCACGCGGCGTCGTTCGGCCCGCCGGAGGCGGCCTGGGCGGCGTGCGCCGACGTGTCCGCGCAGACCCACGTGCGGTATCTGGACGCCCCGGTCAGCCGGGTGCTGTCCATCATGCCGACGAAGTACGAGGACATGTGGACCGGCGCCAAGGGCTTCTACAAGGTGGAGCCGGTCGTCGCCGACGGCGGACAGGTGGTCATCTACGCACCGCACATCACCCGGATCTCCGTCATGCACCCGGTGATCGAGCAGATCGGCTACCACTGCCGCGACTACTTCCTCAAGCAGTGGGACCGCTTCTCGCACCACCACTGGGGCGACCTGGCGCACTCCACCCACCTGCGCGGCGCCGGCAGCTGGGACCCCGAGCGGGGCGAACGCGGCCGGGTCACCGTCACCCTGGCCACCGGCATCGCCGAGGACGTGGTCCGGGCCGTGAACCTGGACTACCTCGACCCGGCGTCGGTCGACGTCGACGCCTTCGCCGCCGACCCGCGGACGCTGGTGGTGCCCCAGGCCGGTGAGGTGCTGTTCCGGCTACGCTGAGCGGTCGACGGCGTGGGCGTGGAGCCGGCGCACCGTGAGCCGCGAGGGAGCAACCGTGCCAGTGCCGCCGCAGCCCCAGACGCCGCAGCCCGAGACACCGCAGGAGGACAGGGCGTTCGCCGACCGGGTCACCGCCCAGGTCGGCGCGCTGCTCGCCGGCGTCACCCGGCTCGGGGTGGCGTTCTCCGGCGGCGTGGACTCCTCGGTGCTGCTGGCGCTGGCGGCCCGGTGCCTGGGCCCCGGCCAGGTGGTGGCGATCCTCGGGGTCTCCCCGAGCCTGGCCGCCGACGAACGGGCCGCGGCCCACGCGGTGGCCGAGGCCATCGGGGTCGCCGTGGTCGAGGTCAGCACCCACGAGGGCGATCGGGCCGCGTACCGGGCGAACGGGCCGGACCGGTGTTTCCACTGCAAGGACGAGCTGTTCACCAGGATCGGCGCGGACGTCGTCGACGCGCACCGGCTCGACGCCGTCGCGTACGGGGAGAA
Source organism: Catenuloplanes sp. (assembly GCA_036386695.1). GTDB lineage: Bacteria > Actinomycetota > Actinomycetes > Mycobacteriales > Micromonosporaceae > DASVVF01. Next base: position 1,738 of record DASVVF010000459.1, read on the forward strand.
CGCCGACGACGCCGGGCGCCCGGACCGGCCCGGCGCCCGCGCCGCCACGCGGCACCGGGTACTGCGGCCGCTGGCCGACGCCGGCCTGGACAAGGCCGCCGTACGCCGGATCGCCCGGGTCCTGCGGCTGCCCTGCGCGGACAAGCCGGCGGCGCCGTGCCTGGCCTCACGGATCCCGCACTTCTCCAACGTGAGCCCGGAGAAGCTGGGCCAGATCGACCGGGCGGAGGCCGCGCTGCGCCGGCTCGGCTTCACCGACCTGCGGGTACGCCACCACGGCGAGATCGCCCGCATCGAGCTGCCGGTCGACGACTTGGTCCGCGCGGTCACCGAACCGCTGCGCCAGGCGGTGCACGCCGCCGTGACCGGGGCCGGTTTCCGGTTCGCCGCCGTGGACCTGGCCGGAGTGCAGTCCGGCGCCTTCACCCTGCCGCTGGTCCAGGTCCTCCGTGGCTGAGCCGGGTCGGGCGGCGGAGCTGTCCTCGTTCGCCAGCCTC
>DASVVF010000460.1:0-2075 GCA_036386695.1 Catenuloplanes sp.
CGGCCTGCGCGGCGGTGGCGAGCATCCCGCCCGTGATCATCGCGACGAGGAAAGCCGCCAGTCCGCGTGCGGGTGCCAGCGCCCGCGGTTGGGGCAGCCGGACTCCAGCGAGCGCGGCGGCGAACTCGGTGATGACTGACCACGCGAACGACGCCCACGCGATCCAGAGCAGTCCGGTGAGGATGGCGCCGAGCATCTCGTCGGTCAGTGGGGAGGTCAGGGCGGTGCCGAGCTGGTGCCAGGAGGGGATGCGCTCGGGCAGCGGTTGGTCGAGGTAGTGCAGCAGGCCGTAGGGGACACCGGCGAGCAGCAGCGCCAGCACCACCACACCGGTGAGGCGGCGGGCGGCGGAGGTGAGCGTCGCGAGCACGGTGGCAACTCCCTGCCGGGTGAGAATGGGTTTGGGTCAGGTGGCGGCGGTGATGCCGGTCGCCGCGGTGGCGGTGGCGGTGGCCGACACCGGGATGCTGGTGACGCCGGCCAGGTGCAGCAGTTGGGTGCGGCGGGTGGTGCTGACGGTGACGGTCACGGTGGCCGGTGACGCCGATGCGGTGCCGCTGATGCCGGCCTGGGCGATGAACGTACGGGCGGCGGTGGCCGCGGCGTCCGGGTCGAGTCGCACCACGCCGGTGGAGCGGTAGGTGGCGAGGTCGACCTGGCGTGCGCCGGCGCGGGCGGCGCCCTGGGCGATGTCGAAGAGGCGGACCTTGTCGGCCATGGCCATGCCCTGGTCGAACACGAGCCCGGCGAGGATGATGATGAGCAGCGTGGCGAAGATGGTCCACGGGGTGGTCTGCCCGCGGTCGTCACGGCGGAGCCTGCGCGCGATGGCCCGCAACCGCCCGCGGCTGCTGGGTGGGGTCATGGTTGACCTCGGTAGGTGTCGATGGGCTGGCGGGACGTGCCGGTGATGTTGACCGTCCCGGGTAGGCCGAGGCCGAACAGGTCCTGCAGCCCGACGGTGCACCGCACGGTCACGGCGACCTGCCCACCGGGGGCCATGGCCGCGGCGTCGACGCTCACGGTGTGGGGTCGGCAGGTGATGCGGCGCCCGGACAGGGTGGCGGAGGCGGCGTCGTTGCCGCCGGCCACCGCCCCGGCCGGGGTGTAGGCCAGGGATGCTTGCCGGGCGGCTGCGGCGGCGGCGGAGTTGACGTCGATGGCCGCGGACACCAGGCGCAGGCAGGCAACCACGGCGAGCGCGGCGAGGATCATCAGCGGCACGTACCCGATGGCTATCTCGGTGCTGACCGAGCCGCGGTCCCCGCGCAGGCGGTGCCACCGGCTGGGGCGGCGGCACCGCCTGACGGACGAGGCGGCGCTCATGTCGTCACCGTCCCCGTCGTGCCGCCCACGGGGGAACAGGCGGCAGGCATGGCGCCGAGCGTGAAGGTCTGTGCCAGCGCGGCGGGTCGGAACCGTTCCGTGGGCGCGGAGACCGTGGTGGACACCCGCAGGTGCAGGAACGGCACGACGGGTGGCACAGTGCCCCGAACGGTCACGGTGGCGGTGTCGACGGTGCGGGTCGCTGAGACCCGCGGGTCGTTGACGATGCCGCCGGCGACTTGGGCCAGGATCGTGGTGGCGTCGGCTTGGCCGGCGGCGGCGGTGCCGCCCTGGATGCGGGTGGTCTGCAGGGCGTGGTTGGCGGCGTGCTGGACGCCGAGTTGCGCCAGCGCCCACACGGCCAGTTGCACACCGACGAGGACGAGCAGCATCAACAGCGGCGCGTAAAGCACCACCTCGGTGGTGGTCGACCCGCGGTCCCCCCGCAGACGCCGGCGCGGACGATGCTGACGCTGCATGATCTTCACCGCCTACAGGTTGATGCCGCGGATCTTGCCGAGGATCTTGCTGTTCATCACGCCGTAGACGGCGAGCACCAGGGCGGCGATGAACGCGATCCACAGGACTTTCTCGGTGGTTTCGCTGCCCCGGTCGCGAGAGTCGCGCAGGTCGCGAAGTCGGCTCGAAACGGTGAGAGCGATGATGGTGAGCATGACCAGGAGCCGGGTCGGCACCATGACGGTTCTCCTATCTCGTTGGCCGTCGTACGGCCTGAAGGTGGGTTGGTC
>DASVVF010000461.1:0-7877 GCA_036386695.1 Catenuloplanes sp.
GGCGGCGGCCGCGATATCGGTCGGGCTCAGACGACAGGCGCTGACGCACGCACACCCTCCGTTGTCGGTGTTCGGCGGCCGAACCCACGTCCGCAAGGGGGGTGGACGGTGGTTGACCGCGTTGCCGAACCGGTATGGACCAGATGACAACCGCTCGCCACGCTAACCGCCCGCCACGCTGGCCACAAGCCAGAGCGCGACATCGCCACGGTGTGGTGTCTCTCTCCAGTGTTTATTGTCCGCTTTGATAACCTTTTATGGGGGTGCTCGTTGATAGCGGAGTGTCACAGGGCCTCTTACACATAGTGACGTGACCGAGGCGATAGAGACGGTACTTGACGATCATCGCGAAATTTGCCCCGCCCCGCCGGACGGCCCTGCGAGACCACCCGGGCTACCTCCGGCGGCTGCGCGCAGTTACCGTTCGTTCAGGTATCCATCGCACCGCCCCCGCGGCGGGCTCGGAAAGGTGCTGAGCGGATGAGTTCTCGAATGCGGGTCGTCGTCGCTAAGCCGGGCCTCGATGGGCACGATCGCGGCGCGAAGGTGGTGGCCCGAGCGCTGCGGGACGCCGGGATGGAAGTAATTTACACGGGTTTGCACCAGACCCCGGAGCAGATCGTGGAAACCGCCATCCAGGAGGACGCCGACGCCGTCGGGCTGTCGGTGCTCTCCGGCGCCCACATGACCCTCTTCCGACGGGTCGTCGAGCTGCTGGCCGAACGCGGCGCGGCGGACATCGTGGTCTTCGGCGGCGGGATCATCCCCGGCGCCGACATCGGCGAGCTGGAGGCCCTGGGGGTCGCGAAGATATTCACCCCGGGCGCCACCACCGCCTCGATCGTCGACTGGGTGCGGGCCAATGTGGCGACCGCGGCCGCCTGATCGTCGGAAAAGCCCGCCGGATTCTCAGACTATTAAAGAACGGCCAAACGTCGCGTTATGAGGTGAGAGGCCGGACGCACCCCTCACGCGTCCGGCCTCTCGATGCACGATGCCCCGCCGCCACCCCTCGACCGACAGGGCATCGGCCGCTTTCATCGTCCCGCTCAGCGCTCCGACATCAGACTCAACGAGGGCTCTGACCGGGAGTTACGCGGCCGTCACAATCTTTTCTCCGCCCGGAAACCCCACCAAAACGCCCCCCGCCGGGCCGCTGTCCGAACGCGTCGGCCCGGGGCCCCACCGGCGCCCCGCCGGCAGTGCCGGTCCGCCGTCCACTCCCCGCCGCGTATCCCGGCACGCGCGGGGCGCCCGCCGGCGGGTGCCGAATGCCGCGGCGGGCCGGCGTGTGCCGTCCCGCACAGACCCAGCACCCGCTTGGTCCGACCCCGCGCCGGTGTGGCTAGGCTGCGACGGAAGGCCTGTCTGCCCGGCAGCGGGCGCACTTCCTCGCACACTGGCGGCGGCGCGACGAGGCGTCGCGCAACAAGAGTCGTGACGCTGGGCGCGAGCTGCTGGCCCCGCGGTCGCGACCGAAAGGGGCTACGTGGACCTGTACGAGTACCAGGGGCGCGAGCTGTTCGAACGGCACGGCTTGCCCGTGCTGGGCGGCGGCGTCGCCGAGACCCCGCAGGAGGCCAGGGCCATCGCCGAACGCCTCGGCGGGCGGGTGGTCGTCAAGGCGCAGGTGAAGGTGGGCGGCCGCGGCAAGGCCGGTGGCGTGAAGCTGGCCGAGAACGCCGACGAGGCGCAGGCCCGGGCCACCGACATCCTGGGCATGGACATCAAGGGCCACACCGTGCACAAGGTGATGCTCGCCGAGACGGCCGACATCACCGACGAGTACTACTTCTCGTACCTGCTCGACCGGGCCAACCGGACCTTCCTGTGTATCGCCAGCGTCGCCGGCGGTATGGACATCGAGCAGGTCGCCGCCGAGACACCCGAACGCGTGGCGAAGGTCCCGATCGACGCGAACACCGGCGTCGACGAGGCCACCGCCCGCGAGATCGTGGCCACCGCGCAGTTCCCCGCCGAAGTGGCCGACCAGATCGCCGACATCGCGGTCACCCTGTGGCAGGCGTTCGTCGCCGAGGACGCCACCCTGATCGAGGTCAACCCGCTCGCCACCGTCTCCGGTGGCCGGGTGCTGCTGCTCGACGCCAAGGTCACCCTGGACGAGAACGCCGGCTTCCGGCACCCCGGGCACGAGGCCCTGGTCGACCAGGCCGCCGTCGACCCGCTGGAGCAGCGGGCCAAGGAGAAGGACCTCAACTACGTCAAGCTCGACGGTGAGGTCGGCATCATCGGCAACGGGGCGGGCCTGGTGATGTCCACCCTGGACGTCGTCGCGTACGCCGGGGAGAGCCGCGGCGGGGTGAAGCCGGCCAACTTCCTCGACATCGGCGGCGGCGCCAGCGCCGCGGTGATGGCCAACGGCCTGGAGATCGTGCTGTCCGACCCGGCCGTCCGGTCGGTTTTCGTCAACGTCTTCGGCGGCATCACCGCCTGCGACGAGGTGGCCAACGGGATCATCCAGGCGCTGGCCCTGCTGGAGCAGCGCGGCGAGCAGGTCACCAAGCCGCTGGTCGTGCGCCTCGACGGCAACAACGCCGAGGCCGGGCGGGCGATCCTGGACAAGGCCAACAACCCACTCGTCCAACGGGTGGACACCATGGACGGAGCGGCCGAGCGGGCCGCCGAGCTGGCTGCGGCAGGGGTGTGACATGGCTATCTGGCTGACCAAGGACTCCAAGGTCATCGTTCAGGGGATGACCGGTTCGGAGGGTTCCAAGCACACCCGCCGGATGCTCGCCGCCGGCACCAACGTGGTCGGCGGGGTGAACCCGCGCAAGGCCGGGCAGCGCGTCGACTTCGACGGCACCTCGCTGCCGGTGTTCGCCGGCGTGGCCGACGCGATGAAGGAGACCGGCGCCGACGCCACGGTCATCTTCGTCCCGCCGCAGTTCACCCGGTCCGCCGTGGTGGAGGCGATCGACGCCGGCATCGCGCTGGCCGTGGTGATCACCGAGGGCGTGCCGGTGCACGACACCGCCGCGTTCTGGGCGCACAACGTGGCCAGCGGCAAGAAGACCCGGATCATCGGGCCGAACTGCCCCGGCATCGCCTCACCCGGCGCCTCCAACGCCGGGATCATCCCGGCCGACATCACCCCGGCCGGGCGCATCGGCCTGGTCAGCAAGAGCGGCACGCTGACCTACCAGCTGATGTACGAGCTGCGCGACATCGGGTTCTCCAGCTGTGTCGGCATCGGCGGTGACCCGGTGATCGGCACCACCCACATCGACGCGCTGGCCGCCTTCCAGGATGACCCGGACACCGATGCCATCGTGATGATCGGCGAGATCGGCGGCGACGCCGAGGAGCGGGCCGCCGACTACATCAAGGCGAACGTCACCAAGCCGGTCGTCGCCTACATCGCCGGCTTCACCGCCCCGCCGGGCAAGACCATGGGCCACGCCGGCGCCATCATCTCCGGGTCGGCCGGCACCGCCGAAGCCAAGCAGGAGGCGCTGGAGGCGGCCGGGGTCAAGGTCGGCAAGACCCCCAGCGAGACGGCCCGGCTGATGCGCGAGGTCATGAGCGGAACCTGACGTCGTCAGCGGTGGTCAAGGCGTCCACGTCGTCAACGGTGGTCAGGGCGTCCGCCGAGCTGCTCCGGCACCGTGGCCGGACGCCCTGACCACCGCGCCCCCGGCGCCGCGGGGCGCGCCCGCCGGCTCCGGTGCCGGTGTCGGCGTCGCCGGGCGGCCCGCGACGTGGGAAAGTAGGCGACGATGCCGACCCCCCCTGAGCGACCACCGAGCGAGGCGGGTGCGCCCGCCGAGCGTGCGGACCCCCTGACCGCCGCCGAGGACGCCCATCTCGCCGAACGCCACACCGAACCGGTGGACGTGCGAACCGGGATGCCGGTCGACCCCGCGCACCGGGAGACGGTCCGGTTGCCCGCCCAGCGCCGTGGTCCGGTCCGGCAGGCCAGCCGCGCCCCGTTGCCGGTGGCGGCCGCCGTCGCCACCGGGTGGGCCGCGCTGCTGTCGTATCTGCCGGTGGCCCTCGTGCTCGGGTTGGCGCAGGTCGCCGAAAACGCCGCCTCGTTCACCGGGGCGGCCCGGACCGGCCTGGCCGGCTGGCTGCTCGGGCACGGCGTGCCGCTGAACACCGCCGTGGGACCGCTGGGGTTGGCGCCGCTGGCGCTGGCCGCGTTCGCCGGCTGGCGGCTGACCCGGGCCGGGGTCCACGTGACCCGGGCGATCGGGGCCCGCGGCCGCGGCTCCCTGCGCGACGCCGGCACCGTCGCCGGGGCGGTCGGCGTGACGTACGGACTCCTCGGCGTCCTGGCCGCAGTGCTGGTCAGCGGGCCGGGGATCACGGTCTCGCCGGTCCGGGCCGGGCTGACCCTCACCGGCTTCGGGTTGGTGGCCGCGCTGCTCGGCGCGCTGCGCAGCTCCGGGGCGCTGAGCGTGCTGGCCGCGCGTACCCCGGCCGTGGTCCGGCACGCGGCGCGCGCCGGAGTCGCGGCGGCCCTGCTGCTGCTGGCCGCCGGCGCCGGTTTCGCCGGCCTGTCGGTGGCGATGGGTGGCGGCGAGGCCGGGGAGATGATCAGCGCGTACCGCACCGGGGTGGCCGGTCAGGCCGGGATCAGCCTGCTGAGCATGGCCTACGCCCCGAACGCCGCGGTGTGGGCGGCGGCGTACCTGCTGGGGCCCGGGTTCGCGGTCGGCGCCGACAGCACCGTACGGCTGACCGAGGTGACCGTCGGGGCGCTGCCCGCGGTGCCGGTGCTGGCCGGCCTGCCGCAGGGGCCGGTCGGCGGGCTGGGCGCCGCCCTGCTGGTGGTGCCGCTGTTCGCCGGCGTCCTCGCCGGCTGGCTGCTGGCCCGGCGGATGCGTCGCGAGCGCGAGAGCGCCCTGGACGGCCGGTCCGCCGCGCCGCCGTGGCCGGTGCTGCTCGGGGCGGCCGCGCTGGCCGGCCCGGTGGCCGGGGTGGTGCTGGGAGTGCTGGCGGTGCTCTCCGGCGGCCCGGTCGGCGCCGGCCGGTTGAGTCAGATCGGCCCGGTCGCCTGGCAGGTCGCCGCCGTCGCCGCCGCGGTGGTGGCCGCCGGTGTGCTCATCGGCGCGGCGGTCACCCGGGCGTTCCGCGCCACCGGCCGGGCGTGACGGTGCCCCGCCACGCCCGGCAGAGCCGGGATCAGGGGGTGGTGCTCATGTTGAACATCCCGCCGTACCCGCCGCTGGCCAGGGTGATGCCGTTGGCCAGGATGTTCAGCGCGGCCAGGCCGAACGCCACGTAGGCCAGGATGGGCTGCTTGTTAACCTTGCGGGCCTCCATCAGCGACAGCACGCCGAACAGGATCCCCAGCGGCGGGCAGCACAGCGCGAACACGATGCCCAGCACCCCCCAGAGGGTGGTCTTGTCGTTCGCCGGGGCCGCGGCGGGCGGCGGGTAGTAGGGCGGTGGTGTCGACACGGTGGTTCCTCCTGTGTGTGGGATCAGCGGTACGCGTCCATCCCGGTCGCACCGGGTGACTTCACCCCGGGTCACCGGAGAGTAACCGAACTGCTTGCCCGTTCACGGCAACGCGCAACCCCCTGAGCTGGCCCGTCGGCGCGCCGCGGGTAGGGTGCACGGCGTGACAGCCCCTGCGCCGGCCCGACTGGTGGTCCTGGTCTCCGGTTCCGGGAGCAACCTGCAGGCCCTGCTCGACGCGTGCGCCGACCACGCCTACGGGGCCCGGGTCGTCGCCGTCGGTGCCGACCGCGACGGGATCGCCGGTCTCGACCGGGCCGCCGGGGCCGGGGTGCCGACCTTTGTGGAGCGGGTGCCGGCGCACCCCACCCGCGACGACTGGGACCGCGCGTTGACCGCCCACGTCGCCGGGCACCAACCCGACCTGGTCATCTCGGCGGGTTTCCTGAAGCTGGTCGGAGCGCGGTTCCTGGCCGCCTTCGGCGACCGCTACGTCAACACCCACAACGCGCTGCTGCCGGCCTTCCCCGGCATCCACGGACCGCGCGACGCGCTGGCCTACGGGGTCAAGCTGGCCGGCGCCACCCTCTTCTTCGTCGACGCCGGCGTCGACACCGGGCCGATCATCGCCCAGGTGGCCGTCCCGGTGCTGGACGACGACACGGAGTCGACCCTCACCGAGCGGATCAAGCACGCCGAGCGCCGGCAGCTGGTCGAGCACGTCGGTCGGCTGGTCCGCGAAGGCTGGACCATCACGGGAAGAAAGGTCACCATCCCATGAGCGAGCACGGTCGCCGTCCGATCCGGCGGGCCCTGGTCAGCGTGTACGACAAGACCGGGCTGCCCGAGCTGGCCCGGGCCCTGCACGACGCCGGGGTGCAGGTCGTGTCGACCGGCTCGACCGCGACGACGATCGAGGGTGCCGGGGTGCCGGTGACCCGGGTCGAGGAGCTGACCGGGTTCCCGGAGTGCCTCGACGGGCGGGTCAAGACCCTGCATCCGTTGGTGCACGCCGGACTGCTGGCCGACCTGCGGCTGCCGGCGCACGCCGAGCAGTTGGGCGAGCTGGGCGTGGAGCCGTTCGACCTGCTGGTCTCCAACCTGTACCCGTTCGCCGAGACGGTCGCCTCCGGCGCCGACGTCGACGGCTGCGTGGAGCAGATCGACATCGGTGGGCCGGCGATGGTCCGGGCGGCGGCGAAGAACCACCCCTCGGTGGCCGTGGTGACCACCGTGTCGGCGTACCCGCTGATCGTGGCGGCCCTGGCCGACGGGGGCTTCACCCTCGCCCAGCGGCGGGCGTTGGCCGCGCGCGCCTTCGCCGACATCGCCGAGTACGACGTGGCGGTCGCCAACTGGTGCGCGACCACCCTGGCGCCGGCCGACTGGCCGGAGTTCGCCGGGCTGGCGCTGCGCCCGGCGGCGACGCTGCGCTACGGCGAGAACCCGCACCAGGCGGCGGCGCTCTACACCGACCCCGGTGCCCCGGCCGGCCTGGCCCAGGCCGAGCAGTTGCACGGCAAGGAGATGTCGTACAACAACTACGTCGACGGCGACGCGGCGTGGCGGGCGGCGAACGACTTCACCGAGCCGTGCGTGGCGATCATCAAGCACCAGAACCCGTGCGGCATCGCGGTCGGCGCGGACGTGGCCGAGGCCCACCGCAAGGCGCACGCCTGCGACCCGGTCTCCGCGTTCGGCGGGGTGATCGCGGTCAACCACCCGGTCACCGTCGAGCTGGCCAAGCAGATCGCCGACATCTTCACCGAGGTGGTGGTCGCTCCGGCGTACGACGACGGGGCGATCGAGGTGCTCGCCGGCAAGAAGAGCATCCGGCTGCTGCGCGCACCGGCCTGGCAGCCGCCGCCGGCCGAGTGGCGCCAGATCGGTGGCGGGGTGCTGGTGCAGCTGGCCGACCGGGTGGACGCCCCCGGCGACGACCCGTCCGCCTGGCGGCTGGTCGCCGGACCGGCCGCCACCGCAGCCGAACTGGCCGACCTCGCCTTCGGCTGGCGGGCGATCCGGGCGGTCAAGTCCAACGCCATCCTGCTCGCCACCGGCGGCGCCACCGTCGGGGTCGGGATGGGGCAGGTCAACCGGGTCGACGCGGCGCACCTGGCGGTCTCCCGGGCCGGTGCCGACCGGGCCCGCGGCGCGGTGGCCGCCTCCGACGCCTTCTTCCCGTTCCCGGACGGGTTGCAGGTGCTCATCGACGCGGGGGTACGCGCGGTCGTGCAGCCCGGTGGGTCGGTACGCGACGAGTTGGTGGTGGCCGCCGCCGAGGCGGCCGGGATCACCATGTACCTGACCGGGACCCGGCACTTCTTCCACTAGGGGCGCCCGTGCTCGACCTCGCGCAGGAGGAGCGCAGCGGCCTGCGGTTCACCGGGGAGAAGCTCCTGCACGCCGACCTGTCCGAGGCGGTGCTGCGGGGCTGCGTCTTCGAC
>DASVVF010000462.1:0-5389 GCA_036386695.1 Catenuloplanes sp.
CCGGGCGTTGAAACTTTGCGTACCCGGACGCGTACAGCCAGGTAAGAGACAGCGGGCTGGTTGGGACGGGACGCGATGGATGAGCACGGGACAACCGCACGGATCCTCGTCGCCGAGGATGACGCCAAGCAGGCGAATCTGATCAGGTTCTACCTTGAGCACCAGGGCCATCAGGTGATAGCCGTGGCCGATGGGCGGACCGCACTCGACGTCTGCCGGGAACGCCGCCCGGATCTGCTGGTGCTGGACGTGATGATGCCCCGGCTGAACGGACTGGACGTCTGCCGGGTCCTGCGCACCGAATCGCATCTGCCGATCCTGCTGCTGACCGCCCGCAGCACCGAGGACGACCTGCTGGTCGGCCTGGACGTCGGGGCGGACGACTATCTCACCAAGCCGTTCAGTCCGCGCGAGCTGGTAGCCCGGATCAAGGCCCTGCTGCGTCGCGCCGGACCGGTCGCGGCGGGGGAGCGCAGCGTGCTCACCATCGGCGGACTGGAGGTCGACACCAGTCACTTCGAGGTCCGCGTCGAGGGCCGGCCGGTCGCCCTCACCGCCAAGGAGTTCGGCATCCTGGAGGTGCTCGCCGCCGATCCCGGCCGGGTCTTCACCCGCTCGCAGATCGTCGACCGGGCGTTCGGGTTCGACCACCACGTGCTGGAACGCACGGTCGACGCGCACGTGATGAACCTGCGCCGCAAGATCGAATCGGATCTGGCCAACCCCCGGTACGTCCAGACGGTCTACGGGCGGGGGTACCGCCTGGCGAGGGCCGCATGCTGAGCTTCCAGGTGCGGGTGCTGATCCTGGTCATGCTGGTGGCCATGACGGCGACGGCCGCGACGGCATGGCTGGCCTTCCGGCTGGCGTCCTCGCAGATCGCCGCGTCGCAAGCCGCCGACGACGAAAAGACCGGGGAAATCACCCGCACCCTTGTCGACCACGCGCTGCGAAATGGCAGCTGGGACGGATTGCCGTCGACCGTCGCCGATCTGGAACGGAAAACCGGCCAGCGGCTTTTTCTCCGTACCGAGTCGGGAACCACGGTGGGAAATCCCGCCGGCGCTTCGGCGCCGGCGGGCCGTTCCGTTTCGGCGCAGACCATCCGGGTGGACCCGCGACCGCTGCTGGTCCTGCGCGAGGAGGACGCGGCCGTTTCCTCGGCCGTCACGCTGCTGGAGATAGACGCCTTCCGGGCCGGCACCCGGTTGGCGTCCTGTCTCGGGCCGGCCGGCCTGCCGGTGGCCGTCACGCCGGGGCCCAACGGGGTCCCGCACTTCGCGGCCGCCCCACCGCCCGCCGGCGCGGACGCGGCGCTGACCAGATGCCGGTCGGCCGCGGTCAGCACCGACGCCGAGCGCAACCAGGACCTCGCGACGATCAGCTCGTGCACCACCAGCACCACCACCGCGGGCCAGCGCACCGCCTGCCTCAAGAACGCCTTCACCGGCCGGGTCGGGCAGGTGGGCCCGGAACCGTTGCTGGTCCAGTTCGCAGCCGGCGGCGGCGGCGGGCTGACCGCCGCGCCGATGGTCGGCGCCGCCGTCCTGGTGATGGTCTTCGCCGCTGTCGGCTCGGCCGTCGTGACCCGCCGCGCCCTGCGCCCGATCGACGCCCTGACCCGTGCGGTCCGCCAACTCGGTCGCGGCGACCTGCGCGGTCGGGCCCAGGTCCGGGGCAACGACCAGGTAGCCGAACTGACCCGGTCGTTCAACCGGATGGCCGACTCCCTCCAGGAGGGGGAGGAACGGCAGCGACGGATGATCGCCGATGTCGCGCACGAACTGCGCACCCCCCTGTCCAACCTGCGTGGACACCTGGAAGGGCTGATGGACGGGATGATCCCGCCGGGACCCGTGCTGTTCGCCTCGCTGCACGACGAGGCGCTGCTGCAACAGCGCATCGTCGACGATCTGCAGGATCTGGCGTTGGCCGAGGCCGGCGCCCTGACCTACCGCCGCTGCCGGGTCGACCTGGCCGAGCTGCTGGAGACCTGCCAGCACGCCCACCGGGCCCGGGCCGAGGCGACCGGCGCGCGGCTGGTGGTGCAGACCGCCCGGCACATTCTCGTGGACGCCGACCCGGACCGGCTGCGGCAGGTCATCAGCAACCTGGTCAGCAACGCCCTGCGGTACACCCCGGCCGGCGGCACGGTGGCGCTGCGGTCCTGGATGGACGGTGACAGGGTCGTCGTCGACGTCACGGACACCGGCTGTGGCATCGCCGAGGACGACCTACCGAAGGTGTTCGACCGGTTCTGGCGCGCCGACTCGGCGCGCGGCCGGTCGACCGGGGGCAGCGGCCTCGGTCTGGCCATCGCGCGGCAGATCATCGACGACCACGGCGGCACCATCTCGGTGCGCAGCCGTCCCGGGCAGGGGGCGACCTTCACCCTGCGGTTGCCGGTAGCCGACCCGGCGCCCACGGGTCACGTCCCCGGTCACGCCGCGGACCGCACGGCTCTGAACCGGATCGCCGTCAGGCCCGGCTGACCGCTGCCCCCCGGCCACGGCCCGCCCTCCCCGACCACGGCCCGCGTCGTGGCCAGCGACCGGCCGTCGACGTACCGCCCGAAACTCCATCACCGCACCGTCGAAAACCCGCCGGAACACGCGACTCCGGCGGGTTTCCGGCTGTCCGCGGCCGGTCGGTCCAGGGCCGCCGGAAAGCATTTTGAAGGTCCCGTGAAGGGTCGTCAAAGTCCGATGAAAAAAGCACCGGCCCCCGCTGGCCGCGCTTAGGCTTTGGGTACAACGGCGGTCAGCGCCGAGATAACCGCCAAAGAGCCACCACGGCTCTTTCCCGGTTCGCCGAAGAATCGGCGCGACACAGATCTGACGACTTCCAGGAGGGACGTGCCATGATTTCCCACGCCTACCCGACCTCACCGTCGAAGCGCCCCCGGCACCGTCGCAACCTGGTCCGGCGTACCCGCACGCGGGCGTTCTTCGAGGCCCTGATGGGCCCGCGCGGGCACCGGCGGGCCACGGTGTACCACCTCGGAATCCTGTTCTTCCTGCTGGTGACCGCGCTGGCGGTGGCCGGCCGACCGGCCGTGCCCACCGACCAGGTGTCGAACCGGATCCAGCCCGGCACGGTCCGCGCCGCCGACCCGTCGGTGCTGCCGAACGCCGACGCCCAGGCGGTTCTGCGGTCCGCGGCGGCCCGCGCCCTGGGCCGGTAACCCGCCGCACCCGGCGATCGGCCCGCGAGCGCCGCCGTGCCTCGGGTGTCATGCTGCAGGAAGTCCGCGACCGAGGAGTTGCACCTGTGTCAGCCAGCCAGGCGGTACCCGCGACACGCACCCGCCGATCACCGCGGCCACTGCTGTTCGGATTGACGCTCACCGCCGTACTGGCCCTGCTGTTCGGAGTGCCGTGGTGGACCCTGCTGCTGGCGGACGCCCGGTGGCCGACGGCCGTCGTGCTCGCCGGCACCGTCGCCTTCGTCGCCGCGCTGCTGGCCTTCCCCGTTCTGATGTTTCTCGGTCACGGCCGCCGGCAGGACTGGGCGGCGAGGATCGGCGACACGATGCTCGGCCTCATCTGGGTGCTGTTCGCCTGGGCGCTGCTCGGCAACGTGCTGCGGTTGGCGCTGCGGATCGCCGGCGTGGCGGACCCGACCCGGTCGCGGGTGGTGGCGGTGGCGACCCTCACGGTCTCGGTGCTGCTGGCCCTCTGGGGGTACGCCGAGGCGATGCGGGTCTCCCGGATCCGCCGGGTCGAGGTGACGATCCCCCGGTTGGGCGCCGGCCTCGACGGTGTCCGGGTGGTGCTGCTGACCGACACCCACTACGGCCCGATCAACCGGGCCCGCTGGTCGGCCGGGGTGGTCGCGGCCGTCAACGAACACGACGCCGACATCGTCTGCCACACCGGCGACATCGCCGACGGAACCGTGTCGCAACGACGTGACCAGGCCGCGCCGCTGGGGGAGGTCCGCGCCCGGCTCGCCCGGGCCTACGTGACCGGCAACCACGAGTACCTCGGCGAGGCGCAGGGCTGGCTGGACCACATGCGCGAGCTGGGCTGGGAGGCGCTGCACAACCGGCACATCGTGGTGCGGCGCAACGGCTGCGCGCTGGTGGTGGCGGGGGTCGACGACGCCACCGCCGGTTCGTCGGGCAGCCCCGGCCACCGCGCCGACCACGCCGCCGCGCTCGCCGGCGTCGATCCGGAGCTGCCCGTACTGCTGCTGGCCCATCAGCCCAAGCAGATCGGGGCCGCCGTCGCGTACGGCGTGGATCTGCAGCTTTCCGGGCACACCCACGGCGGCCAGATCTGGCCGTTCCACTATCTCGTCCGGCTCGACCAGCCGACCGTGCAGGGTTTGAGCCGGCACGGCGACCGGACACAGCTCTACACGAGCCGGGGAACCGGTTTCTGGGGACCACCGTTGCGGATCTTCGCGCCGAGCGAGATCACCGTCCTGACCCTGCGCGCCGGACCGGCGCACCCGCCTGGCTGACGGATCGCACCCGGTCGCCGGTGTTGCGGTTGACCGGCCTGGGCAGACCGTAGTTGTCGCGCAGGGTACGTCCCTCGTACCCGGTGCGGAACAGCCCACGGCGCTGCAGGATCGGCACGACGTGGTCGACGAAGGCGGACAGCCCGGACGGCAACACCGGCGGCATGATGTTGAAGCCGTCGGCGGCGCCGTGGTCGTACCAGTCGCCGAGGGCGTCGGCGACCTGCTCGGGGGTGCCGGCGACGGTCAGGTGCCCCCGGCCGCCGCCGAGTCGGCCGATCAGCGCCCGGACCGTCAGCCGTTCCCGCCGGGCCAGGTTCACCACCAGCGTACGGCGGCTCTTGGCGCCCTCGATCTGGTCCTCGCCGGGCAGGTTCGCCGGTAGTTCCCGGTCCAGCCGCAGCTCCCCGGGAGCGATGTTCAACAGTTCGGCGAGTTGCGCAACCGCGTACTCGGGCCGGATCAGCCGGTCGAGTTCGGCGGCCAGGGCGTGGGCGTCGGATTCGGTGGCGCCGATGATCGGGACGATTCCCGGCAGGATCTTGACGGTGTCCGGGTCCCGGCCGTGGGCCAGGGCACGCTGTTTCAGGTCGGCGTAGAAGGCCTGCGCGTCGGGCCGGGTCTGGTGTGCGGTGAAGACCGCCTCGGCGTAGCGGGCGGCGAAGTCCTTGCCGCTCTCCGACGAGCCGGCCTGCACCAGCAGGGGATGGCCCTGTGGTGGGCGGGGCACGTTCAGCGCGCCCGCGACCTGGTAGAACCGGCCGACGTGGGCCGGCGGGTACACCTTCGTGTCGTCGCCCCAGACGCCGCCGGCCTTGTCGCCGAGGGCGGCGTCGTCGTCCCAGCTGTCCCAGAGCTTCCGGGAGACCTCGACGAACTCGGCGGCGCGTTCGTAGCGTTCCCGGTGGGCGGGTAGTTCGTC
>DASVVF010000463.1:0-15458 GCA_036386695.1 Catenuloplanes sp.
CGACGAGCCAGCTGATACTGGTGTCGGCGCTGACCCGGACCGTCGTGTTGTTCGTACGGAACGCGCCGTCCGCGTTGACCGTCTGGGTCTCGGTGTGGACCGGGGTCCCGGTGCACGTCAGGTTGGTGAAGAGGCGGAATCTGAGGGTGCCGCCCGACGGAGCGACCAGGCCGGCGAGCGTGGCCGTGTCGTTGGGCAGCAGGTTCGGAGTCGTCGCCAGGCGCGGCTTGGCCTTGTTGACCTTCACCTGCTCGTTGGGGTCGTTGCAGGCGCCGGCGGCCGCCTCGTTGCGGGCGTCGCCGTTGTAGCTGGCGATCCACCGGTAGGTCCCCACCGCGGTGGGGGTGAACGCCGGGGAGGTGTAGGCGCGGTTGCCGGTGACGGCGACGGACCCGACGGTGATCGCGGTGCCGGTGCAGGTGGCGTCGTTCGGACCGTAGACCTTGAAGGTGATGGCCCCGGTGGGGTTGTAGCCGGCGGACAGCGTCGCGGTGTCGGTGACGGAGGTGCCGATGGTGATCTCCGCCTTGGCCACCGCCGTGACCACCCTCGGCTTGGCCTTACGCACCACGACCTGCTCGTTCGGGTCGTCGCAGGCCCCGGTCGCGGGGTCGTTGCGGGGGTCGCCGCTGTAGCTGGCGATCCACCGGTAGGTGCCTCCGGCGGTCGGGGTGAAGGCGGCCGAGGGGTAGCTGCCGTCGCCGTTGACGGGCACGGACCCGCCGCTGGTGGCGGTGCCGGTGCAGGTGGCGTCGTTCGGGCCGTACACCTTGAAGGTGATCGTGCCGGTGGCCCGGTTGCCGCCGGACAGGGTGGCGGTGTCGGTGACGGACTCGCCGATGGCGATGTCCGCCCGGGACACCTTGGTGGTGATCTTCGGCTTGGCCTTGGCGACGTAGCAGAAGGAGATGTGGCTCAGCCCGTAGAACTTGTCGTTGTTGGGATTCACCGGCGGGTGCAGCGCGGTGGCGGCGGAGGTGCCGGCCGGGTAGCTGTAGAAGTTGGTGTTCGGGCCGCCCTTGACGGCCACCCCGATGACCGTCGCGCCGCTCGCGGCGACGTCGACCACCTCGTTGCCGTTCTGGTTTCCGGGGTGCTCGGGGGTATCCGCGGCAAGGGTGCGCACGGTCAGTCGCACGGTCAGGCCGCCCGTGGTGTAGGTGCCGGAGGCGACCGGTTCCACCTTCGCCTCGAGCGATCCGGGGATCAGGTTGCCGCAGGTCTGGTTGCCGGCGACCACTGTCCCGTGGGCGCTTGCCGATGGCGCGGTGATCGCGCTGAGCAGGACGCTCGCCAGGGTCGCGGCCGCCGCGGCGGCGACGACCCTCCAGGTCCGCTGTCGTGTCCGAATCGTCATTGTCGTTCACTCTCTCCTCTGTAGGGGGTTTCCGGTGGTGACGGGTGGGCGGCAACCGGCCCCCGAACGGCCGCGACGATCCTGGTGTGCCGTGGCCGGGGGCGGGCCCCGGCAGGGCGGGATGGGACCAACGAGATCCACGATGGACTCCTGGGGGGCCTGTTCCGGCGCCGACGACGGGTCCACCCCTGGCGATGGGGTCGGGCGACGGGGAGAGACGCACTCCGCTGAGTGGTCAAGCAGATACTTACTGTCATCAATGCTGAGGGCAACGGCGCAGCGGGGAAACGACTGCTTCAGGTGATCGATATCCATCGCTTCAGCGGGTCGTTGGTCCCGTTCCGGTCCGGCTCATTGCCCGAACCGGCGGAGCGCGCCGGCCGATGGGTCATCCCGACGGGGGCGGTGCCGACCGGCCGGGCCGGACCAGGCCGGCCGGGACCCCGCCACCCATGGCGCCAGGTGCGGGTCGTGGTCGGGCATCCGCCCGGTGTTGGCCACCCGCGGTCGCCTCCCGACGTACGGTGGTGGAAGTCGACGGACCCGGGCGGGCCGCGCGGACGGCCGTGCCAAGGTCCCCGGTCGCAGCCCCGGGCGGCACGGCGGTGTCAGCGGGCCAGGGAGGCACGATGGAACGGGTGACCGGCATCGGCGCGGACCTTCGCGGGCCGGACTGACCGCCGTGGTGTCGCACCGCAGGAGGGCTCCGGACGTGAAGCCCGTCCCGGAGGGCTACCACAGCGTGACCCCGTGGTTGATCTCGCGCGACACGGCGGCGCTCCTGGACTATCTGCGGGCCGCGTTCGACGCCGAGGAGATCGCCCGCGTCGTCGACTACGACGGCAGCATCGGGCATGCCGAGGTCCGCATCGGTGACTCGGTGGTCATGATGTTCGACGCCAAGCCGCACTGGCCGCCGACCCCCGGCTTCCTGCGCCTCTACGTCGCGGACGCCGACGCGATGCACGAGCAGGCCGTCGCGGCCGGCGGCACCTCAGTGACCGAGGTGACGCACCTGTTCTTCGGCGACCGGGTCGGACGGGTGCGCGACCCGCTGGGCAACCTGTGGTGGATCCAGACCCGGGTGGAGGACGTGGCACCGGCGGAGCTGCAGCGGCGTCTCGCCGACCCCACCTTCATCGCGGCCATGCGCTACGTCAGCGGCGCCGACCTGTTGCCCGGGTCCGCCACGCAGGACTTCTGACCCGGACGTCGCCGGCACCTGCCTGACCGGGGAGTACCGACGGGTGCGGGACGCCTTCGGCTACGACGACACGGTGGTCGCCGAGTTCGCCCGGGCCTCGGTCGACGCGTCGTTCGCCCCCGCCGCCACGCGGGCGCGATTGCACCGCGGGATAGCCGCCTGGTTGACGGCGCCGTCCCCCTGACAGCCGGGCTCCGCCGTCGGGTGCCCGCGTTCGTGCCGCCCGCCGTCGTGGCGCGGCGACTACGACCAGGGGGTCAACGGGCGCGGGCGGCGCTGCCCGTCGAGCACCAGGTCGAGCCGCTCGGTGAAGAACGCGACCTTCCCACGCACCGGCCCGGCCTCGCGCGTCGGGTCGGCGTACCCCCAGGCCAGATCCGGGATGACGACTCCGCCCACCTCGGCGGACCAGTACGAGGCCGCGCCCTTGTACGCGCAGTACGTCACGGTTGGGCTGTCCCGCAGCGGCACCAGGACGTCCTCGCGGGGCAGGTAGCAGCGCACCGGCAGCAGCGTCTCGAAGAGCAGCACCGCGCGGGTCGACCGGGCGATGACCGCGCCGTCCAGTTCGACCTGGACCGTCCGGGAGCTGGGCAGCACGTCGATGCGGTGGAACGGGTCGCGGGGATGGGCGACGATCCGCTCGTCCTCCTCGTACCAGGTGTCGAAGCCGGCGAAGTCGAGGACGACGTGGTCGGCCAGGTCCGGGTCGGTGGGGCGGAAACCCTCGGCGGTGCGGCCGCCGGCGGCCCGCACTCGGACCGGCTGACCGGCGGCGGTGTGCACGCCGAACGGGACGCTGGGGTCGAGTACCGGGCGCCGGGACACGCTGTGCAGCGGCACCCCGGTCGGATCGGTCGTCGGCGCCGGTGGGTCCGCCGCCGGGATCAGCTCCGCCCGTACGTCGGCTACCGGCACGGCGTAGGACGGCACGACCCGCCGGGGCTCCCAGACGAGCACGGCCCGGACCGTGTCGACGACGGTCCGGCCGCCGAGGGTGGCCCGGATCCGTTTCTCGGTGGGCTCGTGGCGCAGTCTGTCGAGATCCCGGGTCAGTAACTCCGTCATCCGGCTGCTCATGCCGTTCTCCTTCCCCGCCCGGTGGGCTCTGGACGGCTGGGCCCGCTCGTCACGTCGCCGGACGAGCGACCACACCCAGTGTCGACCCCGACCGGGTGGCCCGGGTGGTGAATCCGCTGCCGGTGAGGGCGTCGGTCAACCGTTCGGTGAGCTCGGCCACGCGCTCACCGGGTGGCTGGTAGTAGAGATGCAGGGTGCCTCCGGGCGCCAACAGGTCCCGCGCCAGGGCCAGTTCGGTGCGGGCCGGGGCGGTCCAGAACAGGTTCACGTTCACCGCGAAGATCTTGTCGAAGGGCCCGGCGTCGCAAGCCGGCCCGGTCGTCGCGAACTCCGCGGTCCGGATGCTCGCCCGGCCGGTGTGCAGGTGGGCGGCGTTGCGCTGGCGGGCCCGGGCCGTCATCGTCGCGGACCGGTCGATCGCGACGATGGTGCCCGTCGTGAGCAGCGGGCAGATCAGCGCCACCGCGACGCCACCGCCGCACCCGATCTCCAACAGCCGGTCGGTCGGCGCGACGGCCAGTGTCCGCACCGCCCACCGGATCCGTTCGGGTACGGCGTCCGCCCGCATGACCGTCGAGTTTACCGGCGGTGCGGGTTCACCGGGCCCACGGCGGAGCCTCGATCGTCGTGCCGTCCTGCATGGTGGCGGCGAAGCCGCTCGGCACCACCACGTACGCCTCGGCGGTGACGGAGCCGGGGTTGACCAGTTGGATCGCGGTGCCCGCGGGCACGACGGCGGTGTCCCCGGCGGCGAGCGCGGCGGCGTCGGGGGCGAGTTGGATGGCGCCGGAGGTGACCATGAAGATCTCGTCCCGGTCGAGGGTGTGTGACTGCGGCGAGTGCAGGCCGGCAGCCACCGTGATCTTCCAGGTGCACACCTCGCGCGAACCGCGGCTGGGTGCCGCCAGCCCGGTGAACCGCACCCCGGGCAGCTCGAAGCGGGGAGCGTCCGTTGCGGAGATGACGAACACGATGCCTCCTCATGATAGACAAGCCAGCTTTATCAAGTGGACTTGTCTATCATGGGGGAATGACGGACCGGACGCAATCTGTTGATCTCGGCATCCTGCTCGCCCTGGCGTACCAGAGCTTCGTCGCGCAGCTGCGGGAGGTGCACGCGGCGGCCGGCTTCGACGACCTGGGCCGCTCCGACGGCTTCGTGTTCCGCGCCCTGGCGACGGCACCGTTGACCGTCAGCGACCTCGCCACCCGGCTAGGGATCAGCAAGCAGGGCGCGGGGCAGATCGTCGACGACATGCAGCGGCGCGGCTACGTCGAACGCCGTCCGGACCCGGCGGACGGCCGGGCCCGGCTGCTGTACCTCTCCGCCCGGGGGCAGGCGGCGCTGGCCGCGGCCCGCCGGTTCCACCACCGCTACGAGCAGCGGCTGGTGCGCACCCACGGCCCGGCGGCGGTCGATGCCCTGCGGCAACTGCTCGAGGCGATGGCCGGCGGTGCTGAGCAGACGATCGATCCCCGCCTGCGGGTGCTGCACCTGTGAACCGCCGTCCCGCTGGCGGCGCTGGTCATCCGGGTCCGGCGGAAACCAGGCCGTTCTCGTACGCGGCGATCACCAACTGGGCGCGGTCCCGGGCGGACAGCTTGCCGAGCAGGTGCCCAATGTGGGTCTTCACCGTCGCCAGGCTCAGGTGCAGGTGCGCGGCGATCTCGGTGTTCGACAGCCCCCGGGCGATCAGGAGCAGCACCTCGCGTTCCCGCTCGGTCAGCCCGTCCAGACCCGGGCCGACCGGTGTCGCCCGAGCGGGCCAGCGGGCGAATTCGGCGATCAGCCGGCGGGTCACCGTCGGTCCGAGCAGGCCGTCGCCGGCCGCGACCACCCGGATCGCGGTGAGCAGGTCGGCCGGGTGGGCGTCCTTGAGCAGGAAGCCGCTGGCGCCGGCCCGCAGCGCCGCGTACACGTACTCGTCGAGGTCGAAGGTGGTGAGGATGAGCACCCGGACCCCGGGGAAGGCGGCGGATCCGCAGATGCGTCGGGTCGCCTCGATGCCGTCGACGTCCGGCATCCGCACGTCCATCAGGATCACGTCCGGTTGTTCCCGGCGGGCCACCTCCACGGCCTGCGCGCCGGTACCCGCCTCGCCGACCACCGTGAGCCCCGGTGCCGTCTCCACCAGCACCCGGAAGCTGCCGCGCAGCAGCGCCTGGTCATCGGCGATCAGCACGCGGATCGGTGTGGTCACGGCGCCACCCCGTTCGGCGCGGTCGGGGTGGGGACCCCGGTCGCGCATGTGAGCGGGAGGGTGACCGTGACCTCGAAGCCGCCCTGCGGTCGCGGACCGGCGGTGCAGGACCCGCCGTACAGAAGGGCCCGCTCGCGCATCCCGATCAGCCCGTGCCCGGGGCGCTCAGTGACCGGCAGCGGCCGCGCCGGGCCGCCCACGCCGTCGTCGGTCACCGTGATCCGCAGCGCGGCGGCGTCGATGCGCACCGTGGCGCGGCAGCGCGGCACCCCGGCGTGGCGGACCACGTTGGTCACCGCCTCCTGCACGATGCGGTACGCCGACAGCCCCAGCCCCTCGGGCACCTGCTCGACCGGGCCGGTCAACGCCAGGTCGACGGAGACCCCCGCCATCGCCGCGCGTTCCGCCAGCCTGGGCAGATCAGCCAGGCCGGGCGCCGGTCCCAGCGCGGCGGGGGACTCCGTGTCCGAGCGCAGGACCCCCAGGGCCCGGCGTAGTTCGGCGAGGGCTTCCCGGCTGGTGGCCTCGATGACCAGCAACGCGTCCCGGGCCTCCTGCGGGCGGGCCCGCGCCACGTGGTTCGCGATGCTCGCCTTGACCGCGATCAGGCTCATGCTGTGCGCGGCGATGTCGTGCAGCTCGCGGGCGATCCGTACCCGCTCCTCGGTGACCGCGTGGCGGGCCAGCTCCCGCGCCGACCGGGCGGCCTGTTCCGCGGAGCGGGCCGCGTACTCCCGGCGTGCCCGGATGGCCCACCCCAGCGCCCACGCGCCACCGATCAGCACCGCGCACGCCGCGGCACCCATGATGGCGTCGTCCCACTGTCCCGGCGCCGACGGCCGGTCGGCGATCAGCAGCACCACCACCAGCGACAAGGAGCCGACCAGGGCGGGAAGCGAGCGGCGGGTCGGTTCGATCAGGGCCACCGCGTAGCTCACGTAGCCCAGCACCATCAGCGGCGCCGGCGAGGCGAACACCGGGATCACCCCGGATCCCAGCGCCGCGGCCGACGCCACGAAGACCGCGGCCAGCGCCGGCAACGGCCATGGTCGGCGTACCACGACCGGCAGGCCGATCGCCACCGCCGCCAGCCAGGACACCCACACCGGCTCCTGCCCGCCGGCGAGCGGGGTGGCCCGGGCGGCCTCCCCGCAGAACAGCGCCCACAACACCGCCGCCCCGGCGTCCAGGGCGATCAGCTCGCCGGGACGCAGCCGGCGGGAGAGCAGGGGTCGCGGGTCGGCGTCGGCCACGCCGTGACGGTAGCCGCCGGCCGCCGGGCGCACATCGACCCGTGGTTGGTCATCCCAGGGTATGACCGCCAGCGGCGGTGGGCCGGCGGCTGCGGCCAGGGGTGGAGCGCCGAAGCCACGCCCCGGGTCGATGTGCCGGACCCGTTCCGGGCGGCATCGTGACGGCCATGAATCCTGATCTTCGACGAGGTGACGCCGTCCGGTTGGCGGCCGTCAGCCGGGTCTACGCCGCCGGCGCCCAGCCGGTCACGGCCCTGGACACCGTGACGGTGAGCTTCGCCGTCGGCACGTTCACCACGGTGATGGGGCCGTCCGGCTCCGGCAAGTCGACCCTGCTGCACTGCGCCGCCGGGCTGGACCGGCCCACCGCCGGCGAGGTGACCATCGGCGGCGTCGCCCTCACCGGTCTGGGCGAGACCGCGCTGACCCGGCTGCGCCGCGAGCGGGTCGGTTTCGTGTTCCAGTCCTTCAACCTCATCCCGGCGCTGACCGCCGAGCAGAACGTCGCCCTGCCGCTGCGCCTGGCGGGCCGGCGGCCGGACCCCGCAGCGGTCCGGGCGGCACTGGCCGAACTCGGCCTGGCCGACCGCGCCCACCACCGTCCCGCCGAGCTCTCCGGCGGGCAGCAGCAACGGGTGGCGCTGGCCCGCGCCCTGATCACCAGGCCGGCGGTGATCTTCGCGGACGAGCCGACCGGGGCGCTGGACACCCGGACGTCACGCGACGTCCTGGATCAGCTGCGGGCCCTGGTGGACCGGCACGGGCAGACCGTCGTGATGGTCACCCACGACCCGGTCTGCGCCGCCTACGCCGACCGCGTCGTGCTGCTGGCCGACGGTCGGCTGGTCGACGACCTGACCGACGACCTCAGCGCGGAGCGCATCACCCGGCGGATGACCCGGCTGGAGGCGTCGTGCTGAGCCTGGCCACCGTTCGGGAACGGTGGCCGAGCTTCCTCGGCACGTTCGTCGCGCTCAGCCTCGGGGTGGCACTGCTGGCGGTCGGCGGCCTGCTGCTGACCTCGGCGCGCCCCCACGTGCCCGACCGCTACGCCGGCACGACGGTGCTGGTGCAGAGTCCGGCGGTCAGTCAGGCCGACGGGATGTTCACCGAGAGCCGCCCGTGGTCCGCGGCGACGACCCGGTCCCTGGTGGACCGGCTGCGGGCGGTGCCGGGGGTGGCCGTCGTGGTGGCCGATCGGTCGTTCTACGTCCAACCGGTCATCGACGGCCACGCCGTCGGCGACCCGCGCGTCGCCGGCCGCCAGGGGCACGGCTGGTCCAGCGCGGCGCTGGCCCCGTACCGGCTGCGAGCGGGAGCACCGCCGCGGCGCGACGACGAGGTGGTGCTGGACCACCGCCTCGGCCTGCCGCCCGGGACGCCGGTCACCCTGCTCACCGCGACCGGGCCGGCCCGGTTCGTGGTCCGCGGAACGGTCGACGGGCCCGGGGTGTACCTGACCGACACCGCGGCGATCGCGCTGGCCCCCGGTGTCCGGGTGATCGGGGTGGTAGCCGCCTCCGGTGCGGACGTCGGGTCGATCGGGGCCGCCGTCCGGGCCACCGTCGGCGGCGACGGCACCGTGCACAGCGGGGACGGCCGGGCCGAGCTGGAGCCGAAGTACGACGCCCGCACCCGCTGGATCGGCTCCCAGGTGATCACCGCGACGGCTGCCCTGGCCGCGTTCGTGTCGATCTTCGTGGTCGCGTCCACGTTCGCGTTCAGCGTGGTGCAGCGCCGCCGGATGTTCGCGCTGCTGCGCCTGGTCGGTGCCAGTCCCCGGCAGGTGCGGACACTCGTTTACGGCGAAGGACTCATCATCGGGGTGGCCGGCGCCGCGGTCGGCCTGGCGCTGGGCGCGCTAGGCGCCCCGCTGGTCGGCCGGGTGCTGGTCGACGCGGGGCTGGAGCCGCCCACGTTCGTCGTCCGGATCACGGCGTTGCCGCTCGGCGCGGCGTTCGGCCTCGGGCTGCTCGTCGCGCTGGCCGGCGTCGGATCGGCGGCCCGTCGGGCGGCCCGGGCGCTCCCGCTGGCGGCCCTGCGGGAGGCCGCCGTGGAACGGCGCCCGATGACCCGGCTCCGGTGGATCTTCGGCGTGCTCTTCCTGGCCGCGGGGATCGCCCTGAGTATCGGTACCGCCGCCGCCGACGCCCGGGCGATGGTCAACTACGTGGGGTACGCGTCGATGGCGCTGATCGTCGGCGTGACCCTGCTGGGGCCGGCGATCGTCCCACCGCTGGTGCGGTTGATGACCTGGCCGTGGGCCCGCACGCGGGGCGCCACCGGGCTGCTGGTGCGCGAGGGTGCGCTGGTGGCGGCGCGCCGGATCGCCTCCACGGCGGCACCGGTCCTGATCGCGGTGGGGTTCGTCGTCCTCATCACGGGGTCGACGCTGACCTCCGTGCGGGCCTACACGACCGGGCAGGCCACCGCGCTGGGGGCCGGGGCGCTGCTGGTGCCGGACGGCACCCCCGGGCTGTCCGACGCGGCGGTCGCCGCCACCCCCGGCCTGTCGCTGCTGCCCACCACGCTGTACCTGCCCGGCGACGCCGCCCTGAGCGGGTCCGGCGTCAGCCCTGACGTGCTGGCTGCGGCCGGCCACCGGCTGGTCGTCGTCGCCGGCTCGGTAGCGGACCTGACCCCGGGCGCCATGATCGTCTCGGCCGGGACCGCCGCCCGGCACGGCTGGCAGCCGGGCAGCACCCTGTCGGTGACCCACGCCGACGGGACAACCGCCGGGCTGCGCGTCGTCGCCGTGCTGACCGACGCCTCCGCGCCGGCCCCCACCCTGCTGCACCGAGACGCGGTCCGCGCACACGACCCGGGCGCGCTGACCGGGGAGGTGTACCTGATCGGCGCGATGCCGCCGACGCCGCCGGGGCCGGGCGCCCGGGTCGTCGACGTGGCCGACAACGCCGCGCAGAACCGCGACGAGGACGACCGCCTGGTGTGGACGTTCGTCCTGATCCTGATCGCCACGTCGGCCGGCTACGCCGCCATCGCCGTCGCCAACACCCTGCTGATGGCCACCGCCGACCGGCTCGGCGACTTCGCCGTGCTGCGCCTGGCCGGTGCGACGACCGGCCAGGTGCTGCGGACGGTCGCGGCCGAATCCACGCTGGTCGTCGGGATCGGCTCGATGCTCGGGATCGGCGTCACCATCCCCGCCCTGCTGGGCGTCCGATCGGGCCTGGCCGAAGCCCTGGACGCCCCGGTGGAGCTGGTGGTGCCGTGGGCCGCGGCGGTCCTGGTGATCGGGCTGTGCCTGCTGCTGGCTCTGACGGCCAGCGTCGTGCCGGCGTGGGCGGCGCACCGGCGGCGGTGACGCCGGGGCCGGACCCCATCGATTGCGCATCGAGCGGCGGCCCGGTCCGTCCACAGCGGAGCCGGTTCGCTGGCCCGGCACGGGGGGCAGCCGGACCATCAGCGCCGCTGAGTATCCGATCGGGCAACCGGACGTGGCGGAAACCGCCCGGCCGCCGGCGAAGCGACTGGCTTCGATCACTGAATCAGTCGAATAGCCGGCGGCCCGTTGCGGTGGGCGTCGATGGGGCGCACGCTCTGCTTGCCACGGGCGGGGTCCGGGCTGATGCCTCGACCAACGCGGTGCCGGCGGGCGGCACCGACGTGGCGTCGATCGACGGTTCGACGGCCGACCGCCGCCTGCGCTGCCCACTCGCCCGGAGCACCACGATGTCGCGACCGTTCGGGGACGGTCGCCGCTTCGGCACCCCCTCAGGAAACCCCACGGGCCACGGAAAGAGAAACCACAATGAACCTCGGGACATCACGGCGAACCTGGAAGGTCGTCGCCGCCGCGGCGGCCGCCACCCTGGCAAGCGTCGCGCTGAGCGCGGTCACCGCGCCGGCGGCCAACGCCGACGGCAAAGTCTTCACCGGCAACAAGAAGTGCGGTGACCTGCTCCCCGGCACGCTGGAACTCAAGGTGGAACCGGTCAACTCCGGCACCTACGCGGGGGGTGCGCTGACCGTCACCCTCAACGTCTACGAGCTTGCCGCGGATGTCCCTGACCACCCCGGCAACCAGACGGGCAACCAGGTGTTCGACTTCAGCGCCAGCGGCGGGGCCGTCCTCGGCGTGGCGGTCAAGGGCGGGCCGGACACCAACTTCTACGCCTCCCCGATGGGCGTGAGCACCGCGAAGGCGCTGCACGCGCCGTTGAACACCAACAACAACAAGTTCCCCGGCCTGAGCCACGTCTCGTTCTGCTACGTGCCCAAAGCCAAGCCCACGATCGTCACCAAAGTCTCCAACGCGAACGTGACCATCGGTGAGCAGGTCACCGACACCGCCACCGTGGCCGGCGGCAACAGCCCCACCGGCAGCGTCACCTTCAAGGTGTACGGCCCGGACGACGCCACCTGCTCCGGCGCCGCGGTGACCGTCGGATCGGTCCCGGTCAACGGCAACGGCAGCTACCCCTCGGCGGCGTTCACCCCGGACGCGGTGGGCACCTACCGCTGGGTCGCCAGCTACAGCGGCGACGCGCTCAACCACGGGGCGTCCGGTGCCTGCGGTGACGCCAACGAGCAGGTCGTCGTCAACAAGGCCAAGCCGAAACTGGTCACCAAGGTGTCCAACGCCGAGATCACCATCGGTGACCAGGCGACCGACACCGCCACCCTGTCCGTGGGACACCAGGCCACCGGAACGATCACCTTCAAGGTGTACGGCCCGGACGACGCCACCTGCTCCGGTGCCGCGGTGACCGTCGGATCGGTCCCGGTCAACGGCAACGGCAGCTACCCCACGGCGGCGTTCACCCCGGACGCGGTGGGCACCTACCGCTGGGTCGCCAGCTACAGCGGCGACGCCCGCAACGAGGCGGCATCCGGGGCCTGCAACGACCCCAACGAGCAGGTGAAGGTGAAGAAGGCCAAGCCCAGCCTGACGACCACGCCGAACCTGCTGCCCAATGACACGGCAACGGTGGCCGGCCTGGTCGGCCCGTCCGGCGGCACCCTGTCGTTCACGTTGTTCACCAACCTCACCTGCACCGGAACCCCGAGCTACGCGGAAACCCAGCAGGTGAACGCGGACGGCTCGTACGTCACCCACAACACGACGGTGCGGGTCAGCGCCGACGCGAGTATCAGCTGGCTCGTCGAGTACAGCGGCGACGCGAAGAACGAGGCGGCGGTCAGCGCCTGCACCGATGAGCAGGTCGTGATGAACTTCACCCCGCTGAACTGACCCCCCTCCCGCCCGGTGGTGGACCACCACCGGGCGGGCCCCCGGTCGAACCCGGTGGCCGGGAAACACGCCAGCCGCCGACCCCGACGGGGGCGGCGGCTGGCGGAGGGAACCGGTCAGACGGTGAAGCGGGTCCGCCGTCGCCGGGCCAGCACGAAGCCGACCACACCCAGCGCCACCAGGCCGAGACCGGCCCCGGCGAAGGTGCCGGCCTGCGCGCCGGTCACCGGCAGCGTGCCGCCGCCGGTGCCACCCGGGCCCGTGCCGCCGGTTCCGGTGCCGCCGCCGGCCGTGCCCGGCAGCGGCGGGGCGACGACCAGCTGGGCGCGGTTGTTGCTGGTGTCCCGGTCGAGCGTCGGCTCGCCCTCGACCTCCTCCGGCGCGACGGAAACCGACCCGGCGGTGCCGGTCGCGCCGTCCACGCGCAGACCGATGTCCCAGGTCAGCGTTCTACCGACCTCGATGGTGTGGTCGACCGACCAGCAGAGGACCTCACGGGCGCCGACGGGGTCGCGGGTGTCGTCCCGCTTGCCGTTCCTGGCGGCCGCGCAGGAGTTCTTGGGCAACGAGACGATTGTCGCGTTCGACGGCGCCACGATGTGGATGCCGGCCAGCTTGAAGAGATCGTCACGGTCGTAGTCGACCCGGGCCGGACCGGCGTTGCGGATGCCCACCTTGCCGGTCACCGTGGACCCGACCGCCCCGCGCAGAACACCGCCCACCGCGATCTGGTCGGCGGTGTTGTCGCCCTGCAGGGTCACCGCCACCTCGGCGAAATTGTCCATGCCGTTGACCTCGGTCTGGCTCTGCCGGGCCGCCCGGGCCGGCTTCTCGGTCAGCCGCAGCGGCGCGCCCGATCCGGCGGTCGGCCGCTGCTGGCGGAACGGGTCCAGCCAGTACGCCGCGTCGTCGGGCGTCTGCCAGTGGAAGTAGGTGTTGTACTTCAAGGGCGCCGGGGCGTCGGCCCGGACCTTGGTGGTGATCTCTCCGGTGAGGTCGTACTCCTTGCCGGGGACGAGCTGCTCCGGGAAGAAACACGCCACCCGGTCGTCGGTGTACACGCAGTTGCTGTACTTCCGGTCGTAGGTGACGTTGTCCGTGGACCGGCTGGACGACAGCACGACACCGTTGACGACGGTGCGGCCGGCGTTGCGGACCGACAGCGGGAAGGTGACCGTGCCACCGGGCCGACCGGTGCGGCTGAGGTTGCCCGCCGTGCTCAGGTCCACACTGTCACCGAAGGTGATGGTGGCGGTGGTCGTCCGGGCCGGCAGACCGGCGGCGCTGACGCTGATCTTCAGCTCGCCGCGATCCCCGCTGGCCGCCGCCTTGGTGGGGCTCACATCCAGGTGCAGCGGGTATTCCGGAAGAACGCTGTCGGGTAGCTTGAATTGCTTGTCCACGCAGGTCAGCACCGTACCCGCGGTGGTGCAGTCGTCCCGGAACGCCTTGATCGTCGCTTTGCCGGCGAGGCCCGCGGTGTCCACCGTGATGGTGAGGTCCCGCAGGATCTGGTCGGCCCCGCTGCGGTTCGCCAACCCCAGCAGGCCGCTCTTGCCCTTGGACCCGACGCCGAGGAGCAGGTCCGGGAAACTCACCTCGACCTTGGGAACCGGTGCCGCCTGCGCCGGCGAGCCGAGCAGGCCGCTGATCGCCACGGCCGCGCAGTAGGCGAGGGCGTGCCGCCCGCGTCGAAACTCCACTGTTTGTTACCTCCCCGTTGATGACCGGGCGAATCTAGCGGCCATCAACCGGGCGGGCGACCCAGTAAAAAGGAACGAACCCCTGGCAAAGTCCCTATAACGCTCTGTGAGAATCGCCATCCCGCGGCGTCGAGCAGGCAGAATGCGGACATGAGCTGCTCCGTTGTCGGCCGCGACCGGGCACTGGGCGAGCTGGTCGGGTTGCTCGCCGCGGCCCGGGCGGGAGCCGGCACGCTGGCGCTGCTCACCGGCGAGGCCGGCATCGGCAAGTCGACCCTGGCGGACGCGCTGGCTGCGGCGGCCCGCGCGCAAGGCGTGCCCGTGCTGCTCGGCCGGGCGGTGGCCGAGGAGGGGGCCCCGGCGTACTGGCCGTGGCGGCGGGCGCTGGAATCGGCGCTGACCGGGCTGTCGCCGGCGTTGGTCGACGCCGACGCCCACGCTCAGCAGGGGCTGGACCCGCCTGGGGCCGTCCGGTTCCGGGCCACCGCCCGGATCGACCGGTACGCGCTGCGGGTCGGCATCCGCGGGGTGGTCGCCCGCTACCTCGACGCCCAGATCGACGTGCTGGCCATCGCGGCGGGCACCGCCGCCGGCTGACCTTCCCAGCGCCGCCCGGCCCACGCGTGTGGGGCGTACCGGGCGGCGCGGGTCGGTGGCGCCAGGGGTCAGCCCTGCTGGGCCCAGTCGCCCAGCGACCAGTCGCGGACCTCGGGCATGTCTTCGAGGTGTTCCACGACGTACGCCTCGTGTTCGGCGAGTTTCTCCTCGCACCAGGTTTTGAGGTCGTGGGCGCCGCGGGGGAGGCGTTTGGCGTTGTTGATGGCGTCCATGACCAGGTGATAGCGCGACGCCCGGTTGCGGACGGTCATGTCGAACGGGGTGGTGGTGGTCCCCTCCTCGATGAACCCGCGGACCCGGAACCGGTCGGCGTCGGGGCGGCCGTGCACGAGGTGGTGGATCGCCCCCGGGTAACCGTGGAACGCGAACACCACGTCAACCGTGTCGGTGAACAGCTCGGTGAACAGGGTGGGGCTCATCCCGTGTGGGTGGCCCTTGGGGCGGGGCAGGGTCATCAGGTCCACGACGTTGACCACCCGGACCTTCATCCCGGGCAGGCGGTCCCGCAGGATCTGCGCGGCGGCGACGGTTTCCATGGTCACCACGTCGCCGGCGCAGGCCAGCACGATGTCGGGTTCGGCGGTGCCGTCGTCGGTGCCGGCCCAGTCCCAGATCCCGGCGCCGCGGGCGCAGTGCTCGACGGCCTGGTCCATGGTCAGCCACTGCAGCTGCGGTTGTTTGTCGATGACGATCAGGTTGATGTAGGACTTCGAGCGGAAGCAGTGGTCGGCGACCGAGAGCAGGCAGTTGGCGTCCGGGGGGAGGTACACCCGGGCGACGTCGCCGCGTTGGGTGAGCACCACCTGGATCAGGCCGGGGCCCTGGTG
>DASVVF010000464.1:0-6022 GCA_036386695.1 Catenuloplanes sp.
CGCCGCACTGTTCTGGTGGGCCAGTTCGGCGCGGGCCAGGTCGCTGTCGCGTCGCCTGGCGGCCTCGGCCAGGGCACCGACCGTTGTCCGGTACTCCCGGGCGACCGGAAGGTTCCTGCTGATCGTCACGGTTCCACCTCGTCGTGAAAAGCCACCCGCCGGTACGGGATGATCGGGCCGATCGCCAGCCGCTGGGCGATGTCCCGGCAGAACGCCGACACCCGGGCCGCCGGCGGCGCCGCGTCCAGGCGTACCGGCAGCTCGCCGGTGGTGTCGCAGGTGGCCATCGCCCCGCGGACGGCGATGCGCTCGACGTCCGGGTGCTCCGGCAGGGTCAGCCCGCGCACGACCAGGTGCACACCGCAGGCCACCCCGGTACGCGCGACCCGGTCCAGCTGTGCCCGCTGTCCTGCGTCCAGGGCGGCCGACGTCGCGGCATCCACCAGCAGCACGGCGATGCGCCACGGCTCCGGCCGGCGCCCGGCGGCGGCCGCGGCCGCCTCGGTGAGCGAGCCGAACTCGCCGGCCAGCACGGTCTCGTTGATCCGGCGGATGTGTTCGGCCAGGTCGTCCAGGAGCGCGCCCAGCCCGCCGGGGCCGACGCCGGTGAGCAGGCCGGCGCGGGCCAGCGGGGCGAACGCGGCGAAGGTCCGGCCGAGGTGCCCGGGGTCGAAGATGCTCAGCCGGATGTCGCCGGGCCGGGTGCTGCCCAGCGCCCGCAGCAGTAGCCCGGCCACCATCGCGTCCACCGGGCCGGGCTCGCCGTCGAGTTGCAGGTGCGCCTGGTCCAGCAGCGGCACCAGCGCCGGCAGGGCAGCGGACGGGCCCGGTGCGCGCTGCCCCGGCGGTGCCGCGGGCTGATAGGTGATCATCCCGATCCGCAGCAGGCCCGGCTGGTGGCCGCGCTCGGGTTCGGTGGGTCCCCAGGACCGCCAGGCGGCCCCGGCCGCACCGGCGGCGCAGGTCGCGGCCAGGCTCTGCACGCTGCCGGACAGGGCCGCCGACTCGTGGTGGAAGCGGCGCAGGATGTCCAGCCGGGCCGCGTCGCGGGCGCCGGCGAGCTGAGCGAGACAGGTGGCGTACGCGTCGAGGACCAGCCGGTGCCGCCGGTGCGCCTGTGCCCGCGCCGACTCGGCGGCGGCCAGCACCGCCCGGGCAGCCCCGCGGGCCGCCGCCAGGTCGTCGCGGACCGCCGCGACCAGGTCCGAGCGCGCCCGCCTACCCACCGGTGCGGCCGTTGCTCACGACCGGGCCGGGTTGGTTTCGGCCGGCGGGTGCGGGAGCGCGGCGTGGACGGCCGCTCGCACCTCGGTGATGCTCGCCATCAGGAGTCCTCCCGCAGAGTCAACCGGGAGAGATTTTAGCCACTTTGTCGGCTTTACTGGTGTTCTTGGCGGTGTGTCGCGGCACCGGTGCCCGACGGCACCGGCGCCGACGCGCGGTGAGCCGGGCGACCGCTCAGCCCGGGGTCCGGCCGGTCAGCTGTCGCCGCCGACCACGCCGGCGCACCAGCCACCCCGCCAGCACCGCCAACAGCACCACGAAGACCAGCACCAGCACCGGCAGCAGGATCGCCACCAGGGACATCACCACGCTGGTGGCGTCCTCGGCGGTGCTGGCGACCGGGGCGCCGAACCCGGCGGTCGAAGCGTTCACCACCGGTCTGGCCACCGCCTTGATCCCGTGCACCGACAGGGCGATCAGGACGCCGGCCGCGATCGGCACCCATTGGTGCGAGGCGAAGAACTGGCCTGGATCGGTGACGGTCGCGGTCTGCGAGCTGGAGCCCGCACCGAAGGCCAGGCCGCCGGCGGTCGGCCGGACCACGGTCTGCACCACGTCGTTGACGTGGTCGACCACGGGCACCTTGTCGGCGACCACCTCCACCGTCAGCAGCACCAGCAGGATGACCAGCACCCAGCCGTTGGACAGCCACTGCCACCCGGTGGGGAGGTTGATCACATCGGTGTATCGGGACAACAGTCCCATCAGGACCAGCGGAATGTAGGCGTTGAGCCCGGCGGATGCCGCCAGGCCGGTTCCGGTGAGCGCTTCCAGCACGTTCTCAGCATGGCACCGCCGGTCGAGCCCCGCCGAGCCGTGTCGCCGGGCCGGGTCGACGCCTGTCGCCGGTCCCGCCCGGGCGCTCGGCTACCCTCGTCTGCGTGCGGTTGGTGATAGCGCGGTGCTCGGTGGACTACGTGGGACGGCTGTCGGCGCATCTGCCGCCGGCCACCCGCCTGCTCATGGTCAAGGCGGACGGGTCGGTGTCGATCCACGCCGACGACCGGGCGTACAAGCCGCTGAACTGGATGAGCCCGCCCTGCCGGATGGAAGAGGCGCCGGGGGTGTGGAAGGTCATCAACAAGGCCGGCGAGGAACTGCGGATCACCCTGGAGGAGATCTTCCAGGACACCTCGTACGAGCTGGGGGTGGACCCGGGTCTGGTCAAGGACGGTGTGGAGGCGCACCTGCAGGAGTTGCTGGCCGCCCACCCGGACGTCCTCGGTGCCGGCTTCACGCTGGTCCGCCGCGAGTTCATGACCGCCATCGGGCCGGTCGACCTGCTCTGCCGGGACGCGGCCGGGGCCGCCGTGGCGGTGGAGGTCAAACGCCGGGGCGACATCGACGGGGTGGAACAGCTCACCCGCTACCTGGAGCTGCTCAACCGCGATCCGCTGCTCAGTCCGGTGGCCGGGGTGTTCGCCGCCCAGGAGATCAAGCCGCAGGCCCGGGTGCTCGCCGGTGACCGGGGCATCCGGTGCGTGGTGGTGGACTACGACCGGCTGCGCGGCACCAAGCGCGACGAGCTGACCCTGTTCTGACGCCGGCCACCGCCTGCTTCTGACGGACACCGGCCCCCGGCTGCCGACCGCTCGACCACGGCCGGGTCAGGTCGCGCCGCGCGGCCGGGTGGGACCGCGCGGCGCTAACCGGGGCCGTCAGCGCTTGCGGCCGTAGAGCATCTTGACGGTCTTGACGATGCGGGCCACCTGCGCCGGGGTGCGCTCGAAGGTCATCGCCGGCAGCAGCGATGGACCACGTCGGACGGTGATCGCCTTGGCCACGCCGAACTCGCGCAGCCCGTCGTCGCCGTGGATGCGGCCGAATCCGGAGTCGCCGACCCCGCCGAACGGCAGCGTCGACATGCCCACGAAGCTCAGCGTCGAATTGACCGCCGCCATCCCGGAGTGCAGCCGCCGGGCGATGGACACCGCCCGCTTCTTGCCGAAGACCGACCCGCCGAGCCCGTACGGCAGCGCGTTGGCCAGCGCGACGGCCTCGTCGGCGTCGCGCACCTTCTTGATGGTCAGCGTCGGGCCGAAGGTCTCCTGCCGCACCGCGTCGGCGTCCTCGGGCACGTCGACGAGGATCGTCGGGTGCACGTACGGCGCCCGCACCGCGTCGGCGCCGCCGAGCACCGCGCGTCCGCCCCGGGCCAGCGCGTCGTCGATGTGCCGGCGGATCACGTCGAGCTGGCTGGGCATGGTGATCGGGCCGATGTCCGCGGACTCCTCGGGGCCGACGGTCAGCCGACCGGCCTTCTCCACCACTGCGGCGACGAAGGCGTCGTACACCGGGGCCACCGCGTACGCCCGCTCGATGCCGATGCAGGTCTGCCCGGCGTTGGTCAGCGCCCCCCAGACGGCGGCCTGGGCCGCGGCGGCCACGTCGGCGTCCGAGTCGACGATCATCGCGTCCTTGCCGCCGGCCTCCAGCAGCACCGGGGTCAGCGTCTCGGCGCAGGCCGCCATCACCTTCTTCGCGGTGGCGGTGGAGCCGGTGAAGGCGAGCTTGCCGACGCCGGCGCGGCACAGCGCGGCACCGGTGTCGGCGAGGCCGTGGACCACCTGGAACACCGGGTGCTCCGGCACCACCTCGGCGAACGAGTCGGCGAGCCACTGACCCACCGCCGGGGTGTACTCGCTGGGCTTGAACACCACGGCGTTGCCGGCGGCCAGGGCGTAGGAGATCGAGCCGAGCGGGGTCAGCACCGGGTAGTTCCACGGCCCGATGACCCCGACGACCCCGTACGGCCGGTACTCCAGGTGGGCGGAGTGCTCGGCCAGGACGAGCCGGGAGCGCATCCGGCGCGGGCCGAGCACCCGGCGGGCGTTGTCGGCGGCCCAGTCGATGTGCTCGATCGCGGAGGTGCTCTCGATCAGCGCGTCGGCGGTGGGCTTGCCGGTCTCCTGACGGGACAGGGCGGCCAGCTCCTCCATCCGGGTTGCCAGCAGCGAGCGCCAGCGCAGCAGTCGCTCGCGCCGGCCGGCGAAGCCGAGCGAGGCCCACCACTGGCCGGCGGCCCGGCCGCGGGCCACCGCGGCGGCCACGGCCGCGGCGTCGGCCACCGGGAACCGGCCCACCTCCGCGCCGCTCGCCGGATGGGTGGAGACCAGTTTTCCGTCTTCGACCACGGGGATGCCTGGGGTGCGGGTCGCCGTCATGCCGCCGAGTCTAGGGGCGGGCCCTACCGGCGGGTAGGTTCCGGCCGATGTGTTCCCGGCCGCTGTCGCGCCGCCGGCGGCCGCCCGGTGGTCGGTGGATGGATCCCACGGTCAGGGGGGCAGGGGGCCGGGCGGGTCGGCGTTAGATTTCCCACCACTTCTCGACATTCTCCGGTCCCCTGGGCAGACTCGCCCCACATCCTGAATGAACGTTAGGGAGGGCGACGTGGCGCGCGAGTTCAACACGGTCGGCGTGGTCGGTCTCGGCACCATGGGCGCCGGCATCGTCGAGGTGTTCGCCCGTACCGGCCTGGACGTGGTGGCCGTCGAGATCAGCGACGACGCGCTGGATCGCGGTCGGGCCACCCTCACCGACTCCACCGACCGGGCGGTGGCCCGCGGCAAGCTGGCCGCCGACGCCCGCGACGCGCTGTTGTCCCGGGTCGACTTCCAGGTGGGGCTGGGCGGACTGCACGACGTCGACCTGGTCGTCGAGGCGGTGCCCGAGCACCTCGACCTCAAGCGGACGATCTTCGCCGAGCTGGACCGGGTGTGCAAGCCCGCCGCGATCCTGGCCACGAACACCTCCTCGCTGTCGGTCACCGAGATCTCCGTCGCGACCGGCCGGCCCAACCAGGTGGTCGGGCTGCACTTCTTCAACCCCGCGCCGGTGATGCGGCTGGTCGAGGTGGTGCGCACGGTGGTCACCTCGCCGGACGTGGTCGCCGACGCGGAGGCGCTCTGCGCCCGCCTGGGCAAGGTCGACGTCACCATCAGCGACCGGGCCGGGTTCATCGCCAACGCCCTGCTGTTCGGCTACCTCAACCACGCGGTGTCGATGATGGAGGCCCGGTACGCGACCCGCGAGGACATCGACGCCGCCATGCGCCTCGGCTGCGGCCTGCCGATGGGCCCACTGGCGTTGATGGACCTGATCGGCCTGGACACCGCGTACGAGATCCTGGACACCATGTACCGCCGGGGTGGGCGGGACCGCCGGCACGCCCCGGTGCCTCTGATCAAGCAGATGGTCACCGCCGGGCTGCTCGGCCGCAAGTCCGGTCGCGGTTTCTACACGTACGAGAAGGCCGGCTCGCCGGTCGTGGTGGCCGACGAGCAGACGCCGGCCGGTGGCGGCGCCGCCACCGGTGACGCCGCCCGCCCGGTGGCCACGGTGGGCGTGGTCGGGTCCGGCACGATGGCCACCGGCATCGTCCAGGTCTTCGCCCAGGCCGGCTTCCAGGTGGTCTCGGTGACCCGGGGCGCCGAGAAGTCGGCCAGGGTCCGCGACGCGCTGGCCGCCTCGCTGACCAAGGCGGTGGTGCGCGGCAAGCTCACCGAGGCCGACCGGGACGCCGCGCTGGCCCGGGTTACCTGGTCGACCGGGCTGGAGGAGCTCAGCGACGTCGACCTGGTGGTCGAGGCCGTGGTCGAGGAACTCAGCGTGAAGAAGGCGCTGTTCGCCAGCCTGGACGAGATCTGCAAGCCGGGTGTCGTGCTGGCCACCACCACCTCCTCGCTGCCGGTCGTCGAGTGCGCGATGGCCACCGGCCGCCCCGCCGACGTCATCGGGC
>DASVVF010000465.1:0-5060 GCA_036386695.1 Catenuloplanes sp.
CTCCCGCGGCGCCCGCCGCGCTCCTCGTACACATGTTCTAACAAGCCAGGAGGCCACGCGGTGCACCCGGGTACGGCAACCGACCGGTAACGTGGGCCGCGTGACCTCCGAATCACCCGCCGCCACCCCGGCCACCCCGCCCGTCGCCCCGCGCGTCCCGAGTGGACGTACCCACCACGGGGACACGGTCAACGATGATTACGCGTGGCTCGCCGAAAAAGACAGCCCGCGGACACTGGACCATCTGAAGGCGGAGAACGCGTACACCGAGGCGGCGGCCGCGCACCTCGCCCAACTGCGCGAGACGCTGTTCGAGGAGACCCGCCGGCGGACCCAGGAGACGGATCTGTCGGTGCCGGCCCGCAAGGGCGGGCACTGGTACTACACCCGCACGGTGCAGGGCCAGCAGTACGGCATCCAGTGCCGGCGCGCCGTGCGTGCCGGGGAGACCGACCCGCCGCCGACCGGCGACGGCACCCCACTGGACGGCGAGCAGGTGCTGCTCGACGGCAACGCGCTCGCCGCGGGCCACGACTTCTTCGCGCTGGGCACCTTCGACGTCAGCCCGGACGGGCGGTGGCTGGCCTACTCCACCGACTTCTCCGGCGACGAGCGGTTCACCCTGCGGATCAAGGACCTGGACACCGGTGAGGTGGTCTCCGACGAGGTGCCCGACACCTTCTACGGCACCGCCTGGTCGGCCGACGCGTCGACGCTGTTCTACCTCACCGTTGACGACGCCTGGCGGCCGCACCGGGTGTGGCGCCACCGGGTCGGCACCCCGGCCGGCGAGGACCAGGTGGTCTACGAGGAGCCCGACGAGCGGTTCTGGGTGGGCGTCGAGTTGACCCGCTCGGAACGGTTCATCCTCATCGACGTCCACAGCAAGATCACTAGCGAGGTCCGGTTCCTGCCGGCCGACGACCCGGCCGCCGAACCGGTCCTGGTCGCCCCGCGCCGCCAAGGGGTCGAGTACTCCGTGGAGCACCACGGGCACCGCTTCCTGATCCTGCACAACGACGGCGCCGAGGACTTCGCGCTGGCGTACACGTCGGTGGACCGGCCGGACGACTGGGTGCCGCTGATCCCGCACTCCCCCGGCACCCGGCTGGAGTCCGTGGACGCCTTCGCCCACCACCTCGTCGTCTCGCAGCGCCGCGACGGCCTCACCGGCCTGCGGGTCATCACCGACGGCAGCATGGACGCCTACGACATCGACTTCCCGGAGCCGATCTACAGCGTCGGGCTCGACGCCAACCCGGAATACGACACCACCGGCGTCCGGATCCGCTACACCTCGCTGATCACCCCGGACTCGGTCTACGACTACGACCTGACCACCCGGGCCATGGTGCTGCGCAAGCGCAAGCCGGTGCTGCCGGGCCCGGACGGGCGCGCCTACGACTCCGCCGACTTCGAGCAGCACCGGGAATGGGCGGTGGCCGACGACGGCACCCGGGTGCCGATCTCGCTGGTCGCCCGCAAGGGCACCCGCCGGGACGGCAGCGCGCCGCTGGTCCTTTACGGCTACGGGTCGTACGAGGCCAGCATGGACCCGTGGTTCTC
This sequence comes from Catenuloplanes sp., assembly GCA_036386695.1. Taxonomy (GTDB): domain Bacteria; phylum Actinomycetota; class Actinomycetes; order Mycobacteriales; family Micromonosporaceae; genus DASVVF01. Next base: position 1,567 of record DASVVF010000465.1, read on the forward strand.
CATCCCCCGGCTGTCCCTGCTGGACCGCGGGGTGGTCTTCGCGGTCGCGCACATCCGCGGTGGCGGCGAGATGGGCCGCCGGTGGTACGAGGACGGCAAACTACTGGCGAAGAAGAACACCTTCACCGACTTCGTCGCCTGCGCCCGGCACCTGGTCAAGGCCGGCTGGACGGCGGCGGATCGAGTGGTGGCCCGGGGCGGCTCGGCGGGCGGCCTGCTGATGGGCGCGGTGGCCAACATCGCCCCCGACGCGTTCGCGGCGATCGTCGCGCAGGTGCCGTTCGTCGACGCCCTGAACTCGATCCTCGACCCGTCCCTGCCGCTGACCGTGACCGAGTGGGAGGAGTGGGGCAACCCGCTGGAGTCGGCCGAGGTGTACGCCTACATGAAGTCCTACACGCCGTACGAGAACGTGGCGGCCGTCGACTACCCGGCGATCCTGGCGGTGACCAGCCTCAACGACACTCGGGTGCTGTACCACGAGCCGGCCAAGTGGATCGCCCGGCTGCGCGCGGTCTCCCCCGGCGGCCAGTACCTGCTCAAGACCGAGATGGGCGCCGGCCACGGCGGTCCCAGCGGCCGCTACGACGCGTGGCGGGAGGAGGCCTTCATCACCGCCTGGATCCTCGACCGGGCCGGCCTCGCCTGACCGCGATGGACAACCCGCGGTCCGTTAGCGCTGCTATCACTGTGGCTGGGACCCAGCGGAGCAGGGGCGATGGCGGCCGTCAGCATCCGGGACCTGGACGACGCGGTGAAGGAGAAGCTTCGCATCCGTGCCGCCCGGCACGGCCGATCGATGGAGGCCGAGATCGCGCCATCCTGACCTCGGCCGTTACCGAAGAGGCCCCCCAGGCCGACCTCTTCAGCGCACTCATCGACCGGCTCACCCGGCTCGGCGGCCTCGACCTTGACCTCCCCGCCCGACCCACCGCACCCCGCGCGGCGGACCTCCCCGAATGATCGTTCTGGACACCAACGTCGTCTCCGAACTCATGCGCCCCGAACCGGCCCTGCGGTCACTGTGACCGGTGCGTTGTCCATGAACGGCGGCCGCGTTCAGGTAAGGCTGCCGCGAGGCGCGATCCACGCGTGAGGTTGGCCCGTTGTGGCCGCGATGTGCTCGAAGTCGGCGTCGTAGTGCAGGACCACCGCGCCATGGTGCTCGGCGATCGCGGCGGTCAGCAGGTCGATGACGCCGGCGGCCCGGTGGTGACCACGGCTGGCCATCCGCAGCTGAACGTCTCTGCAACGGTCGGCGATCGCCTCGCTGATCGGCAACACCGCGTACAGCTCCCGCCGGCGCTGGGCGATGGCCCGCAGGCCGGCGAGATCGCGTCCGGAGTATCCGGCCTCCAGGTCGACGGTCACGCAGGTGGCGGCGGCGCGATCGGCGATAAGACCGACGATGACATCGCGGACCGCCCGATGACCCACCCGGGCGTGTGCCGAGGTGTCGATGAGGTAGAGCTGCCCCGGACCCGCCGGAACGTTCACCGACGGGCCTGCCGCATGACCTCCGGATCGGCGATGTCCGGGCCCACGCCGAGCGCGTACGCGTCATCCATCAGTTGCTCGATGCGGCGGCGACGGTTGGCCACGAACTCCAGCGCCGCGTTCACGGTGTCCTTCTTCGTGGTGGTGCCCAGTTCCTTGGCCGCGAGATCCAGCGCCTCGTCGTTAAGGTCGATCATCGTCTTCATATACCTGACCGTACTGCTTCTTACATACTTCCAGCAACATGCCTACCGCGCTCAGGTGGTGCGCGGTCAACTGCGGCGCAACGCCACCACGGCGATGTCGTCCTGGATCTGGGCGGCGGCCAACCGCACGAGCAGCCGCTGACAGAAGGCGTCCAGGTCGGGCTCGACCTCGGCGGCGCACGCCGCCAGCGCCCGCAACCCCTCGTCGATGTCGGCGTCCCGGCGCTCGATCAGCCCGTCGGTGTACAACACCAGCGTGCCGCCCGGCGGCAGCACGAACTCCAGATCCGTGGGGCGTGGCGCCCGGACCCCCAGCAGCGGGCCCAGGTGCTCCACGAACTCCACCTTGCCGTCGACGTGCAGCAGCGGCGGCAGGTGCCCGGCGCTGGCCATCCGCACCTGCCCGGTCGTCGGGTTGATGCTGAGCAGGCAGATGGTGGCGATCTCGCCGGGCAGCAGGGCCAGCATCAGCCGGTTGACCAGCTCCAGCACCGTGCCGGGTGGGTGCCCCTCCACGGCGTACGCCCGCACCGCGTGCCGCAGCTCGGCCATCACCGTGGCGGCGTGCAGCGAGTGCCCGGCGACGTCGCCGATCGCCACCAGCAGGCGGTCACCGATCATGGTGTGCTCGTAGAAGTCACCGCCGATCTCGGTCTGCGCGCTGGCCGGCTCGTAGCGCACGGCCAGCTCCATGCCGGCGATCTCCGGGCGCCCGCGCGGCAGCAGGCTGCGCTGCAGGGTCACCGCGATGCGGTGTTCCTCGTCGTAGGAGCGTTGCGCCTCGACGGCGGCCGCCACGGCCTGGGCCAGTTGGCGCAGCACCGGGGCGCCGGGCATGTTGGCCCCGGTGCGGACCACCACGTACACCGGCGCCCGGTCGGCCCGCAGCCGGGCGGCGGCCACGCTGACCGTGTCCCCGGCGGGCCACTCCACCAGCGGCCAGTTCTCCGGACGGTCGACACGCACGGTCGAGCCGACCGGCGCGTCGGCATCCTCGCCCATCGTCCGGCCGTGCACCCGCGGCGGCGTCCCGGGCTGGTCTACCACCGCGGCCAGACCTTCCTTCTCCGAGGTCTCCGCCACCACCATCGCCGACCCGTTGAAGATCCGCGCCGCCCCCGCGGCGGCCGCCTGGATCAGCCGCGGGACGCTGGGCGCCGAGTTCACCGCCAGGGTCGTCTCGGCCAGCCGGACCATCTGCTCGGCGAGTAACTCGGCACGCTGGCGGGCCCGGTAGTAACGCAGCACGGCCTGCACGGTGGCGATCAACTCGTCGGGTTCGATCGGCTCGACGAGATAGGCGTCCGCGCCCCGGTTGAGTCCCTGGGCCCGGTCCACGACATCGACCGCGTGGGCCGACACGTGGATCACCGGCAGGGCACTGCGCAGGGTCGTCTTGATCTGTTCACAGACGTCGAAGCCGCTCATGTCGGGCAGTTTCACGTCCAGCACGACGAGGTCGATGCTCAGGTCGACGACCGTCGCGAGCGCTTCGCCGCCGGTCTGCGCCTCGCGCACCGTGAAGCCGGCCCGGGTCAGCCAGCTCACCAGCAGGTAACGCTTCGTGGCGCTGTCGTCCACCACGAGGACGGTCGCCGGCTCGTTGTGCACCGCTCTCATGCCCCGTTCCGCAGCGGCAGGGCCACCGTGAAGACACTGCCCTTTCCCGGCTCGCTGGCGAGGTGCAGGGACCCGCCCAGCAACAGCACCAGGCGCCGGGCGTACGGCAGACCCAGGCCAGTGCCCGGGCCCCGGCCGACCGAACTGCCGGGTACCTGGTAGAACTCCTCG
>DASVVF010000466.1:0-11875 GCA_036386695.1 Catenuloplanes sp.
CACCGCGCTGGTGCGACGGGCACCACATCGACTCCTGGATCGACGGCGGCCCGACCAGCCTGAGCAACGCCGTCCTGCTCTGCCGCCACCACCACCGGGTCATCCACCACACCCGGTGGACCGTCCGGCTGGGACACGACGGACTACCCGAATTCATCCCACCCGGATTCATCGACCGGCACCAACGACCCCGCCGCAACACCTACCACCAACGAAACTAGACCGATCACGTCCCCGACTGCCCGCCGATGCCGCGCTGAGCGGCCGTTGGAAGGTCCCCGTGTGCCACCGACTCCCGGGTCCCGTCACCCTGGGCGGATGATCTCCTGGCGCATTCTTAGCAGCAGAGCCGAACTGTCCTCCATGGACAGCCTGGTGAACACCCCGGTGGTGAGGCTGCCGTGGTCCGCTGAACCGCACACCACGACGCCGGTGCCGTCGATCCGCCCGGTGCCGCACCGCAGGTAGCTGCCCCGTTCACCGGTCTCCTCGGCCCGCAGCTCGCGCAGCGAGTACTGCCCGGCGACCCGGTTCAGTTCGGCGTCCAACTCGGCGTCGGGCTGCAGCCAGAAGCCGGTGGCACCGAAAACGGTCGCCCGCTTGCCGCGCTTGTCGGCGTACACGCCGGCGAACACCTGGTCGGCCATCAGATGGGCGGCGCCCATCTCCGCGGCAAGTCGCTCCTCCACCTGTTTGCTGGTGGTGTCGGAGCGTCGGTTCAGGTCGGCCACTACGCTCGGCAACGTCGCGCTCGCCGGGTACTGCTGCCAGATCGGCCAGCCCAGGTAGCCGGGCACCCCGCAACAGCAGGCGAGCGTCGCCGCGGTCAGCAACAGCATCGTCCGGCGCCAGCGCCGGCGCCGCGTGGCGAGGCCCGCTTGGCGTTGCCCGGGTGCCGGTGAGCCCGGCGGGTGTTGGCGGGTTGCCGAGGGGCGTTGACCGGCCGTCCCGGGGCGCTGGCCCGGTGCCGGCGCGCCCGAGGGTCCGGTGACCTGCCGATGGCCGGTTTCCCACCTGGGTCCCGACGCCGGTGCGGTCGGCATGGCGTTTGGCCCGTTGGCCTGCGGGTGGGCGGCCGCTTGCGGTCGCTTCCGGGACCACCACCTGCGCCGCGCCGCAGCCTGGCCCGCTCTCGGCACGGCCGGGCTGTGCGCCGTGGCGAGGTGGGGTGGCGCGGTCGGGTTTTGCGCAGCCATCGGGTGGGGTGGCGCGGCGGGGCTGTACGGAGCCGTGGGGTGGGGTGGCGCGGCAGGGCTGTACGGAGCCGTCGGGTAGTGCGGCGCGGCGGGGCTGTACGGCGTAGCCGGGTTGGGCGGCGCGGCGGGGTATGGCGGCGCGGAGGAGTTGTACGGTGTGGCCGGGCTGTGCGGGGCCGGCGGGTGGTACGGCGCGGCCGGGTGGTACGAGGATGCCTGCGGGTCCAGCGGTTCGAAGGCCAACCAGGGTGTCTCTGCGTCGCCCCAGGGGTCGACCGGTGGCAGGTACTGCGGCCCCTCGGCCGGGACGGTCTCCGGCGGCTGACCGCCCGCTGACGGCTGGCCGGCTGACGACTGGCCCGGCTGCATGTCCGGCATCGCGGTGCTCTCCTCCCGTGCCCGTGAAGGGCCCGCCATGTCGAGGTTAATACCGGTAGGCCAATGGTGACGGGTCGACCGCGCCCGCCATGATCAGCGAGAACGCCAAGCCGGCCGGGCGGGGTGAAGCCGGGCGAGGAGCTCACCGGGCTGTCGGGTGGTCAGCCGAGCGCGGCGGCGACCAGGAGTCCGACGATCAGCAGCGCGCCGGCGTTGCGGGCGTGGACGAACGCCAACGGCGCCCACCACAGCGGCCACACCGGATTGTCCGGCGGTGCCTCGACGGGCTTGGGTCGGGCGTAGGCCCGGCACACCGCGACCAGGGTCGGCACCCCGCCCAGGGTGGCCAGCGCCGGCCAGGGCAGCGCCGCGAGACCGACCAGGACGAGTACCCCGATGTAGTAGCCGGCCATCATCGCCTGGGTCAGCGCCTTGGCCCGGCCCTCGCCGAGCAGCACCGGCAGCGTGCGCGTGCCGGTGCTGGCGTCGTACGGCAGCTTGTCGACGTGCTTGCCCATCAGCACGGCGGTGGGCAGCAGGGCGTAGACGGTGGCCGCCGCGAGCACCGGCCAGGTGAGGTGTCCCGTACCGGCGTAGTAGACGCCGCCGACCATCAGCGGCCCCCAGGTCACCAGCACGTCCACCTCGCCCAGGCCGATCTTCTTGAGGGGTAGCGGCGGGGCGGTGTACGCCCACGACAGCAGCAGCCCGCCGACGGCGAACGCGGCGATCCACCAGTCCTGGCGGACGATGAGGGTGACCATGATCGCCAGGTCCACGAGTTGGCAGAGCAGGATGCCGGCGAGGACCTGTCGGCGGCTCACCAGGCCGGCGAGGATCGGGTGTGGGGCGTACAGGGCACGCGGGTAGTCGGCGGTGTCGTTGCCGCTGGCGGTGTCCGCCAGGTCGTTCATCAGGTTGTTCGCCAGATGGGCGACCACGATGCCGATCACGGCCAGGGTCACGTTGAACCAGTCGACGACCACGTCGGCCACGGCGGCGAGCAGTACGGCCAGCAGGCCCGACGTGAAGGTCAGCGGTAGCACCCCGGCGCGGGTCACCACCAGCCAGCGGGTCACCCCGTCGACCACCCCCTGCTCGGGCGGGTTCGTGGTGCGAAAGGCGTAACGCCAGGCGGCGACGCGTTCGCGGAAAGTTACGGTGGCGGCCACGCTAACCCAGCGTACCGGCACGGGTGCGAGGGTGAGGCCGGGCGGATGACGCCCGGGGATCGTATCGTTTTCACCGATGAGTACTTTGCTGAGGAACGCTGTGACGACGATCGGACCGGAAACCGGACAGGCGATGGTCTTCGCGCACGGGTTCGGGTGCGATCAGAACATGTGGCGATACGTCGCCCCGGCGTTCGCCGACGACTACCGGGTCGTGCTCTTCGACCACGTGGGCGCCGGCAACTCGGACCTGTCGGCGTACGACTCGACCAGGTACGGATCGCTGGACGGATACGCCACCGATCTACTGGAAATCCTGCACGAGTTGGGGCTGACCCGGGTGGTGTTCGTGGGGCATTCGGTCAGCGCGATGATCGGGGTGTTGGCCGCCGCGCGGGAGCCGGAGCGCTTCGACCGGCTGGTGCTGGTCGGGCCGTCACCGCGCTACCTCGACGACGAGGGCTACGTCGGTGGTTTCAGCCGGGCCGACATCGAGGAGATGCTGGATTCGCTCGACAGCAACTACCTGGGCTGGTCCACCGTCATGGCGCCAGTGATCATGGCTAATCCGGACCGTCCGGAACTCGGCGCCGAACTGGCCAACAGCTTCTGCCGTACCGATCCGCGGATCGCCCGGGAATTCGCCCGGGTGACCTTCCTGTCGGACAACCGCGGCGATCTGGCCAACGTGCGTACCCCCGCCCTGGTGCTGCAGTGCGCCGACGACGCGATCGCTCCCGAGGTGGTCGGCGAGTTCGTGCACCGCAACCTCGCGGGCAGCGACCTGGTCCAGCTGCGGGCCACCGGGCACTGCCCCAACCTCAGCGCCCCCGAGGAGACGGTCGCCGCGATACGGGCGTACCTGCGAGCCCAACTGACATGACCGAGCCCAACTGACATGACCGGGTCCGTTCAGCCGTCATCCGGACCGGCGGCCCAGCCGGAGCCGTCGACGGCCGAACCTGTCCCGGTGCCGGCGGCCGGCGCGGACTTCTACGACAACGCGCCGTGCGGGTACCTGACCACCAGGCCGGACGGCACGATCGCCAAGGTCAATGAGACGTTCCTGCGCTGGACCGGATTCGACCGCGCGGATCTGGTCGGCCGGCGGCGGTTCCGCGACCTGCTCAGCGTCGGCGGGCGGATCTACCACGAGACCCACTTCGCGCCGCTGCTGCGCATGCAGGGCGAGGTGCACGAGGTCGCCCTCGAGTTGGTCCGCGCCGACCAGCGGCGGTTGCCGATCCTGCTCAACTCGGTGTTGCAGGTGGACGCCGAGGGCGCCCCACTGGCGATCCACACCACGGTGTTCAACGCCACCGAGCGCCGCAGCTACGAGCGGGAATTGATGCGGGCGCGGCGGGCCGCCGAAGAGTCGGAGAGCCGGGTACGCGTGCTGCAGGAGGTGGTGGCCGCGCTGTCCGCCGCACCCACCGCCATGGGCGTGGCACAGGCGCTGGTCCGTGCCGCCAACCCGGCGTTCGCGGCGGCCGGAAGCGCGGTGTGGCTGCTCGACCGGGCGGCCGCCCGGCTCACCGTGGCGGCGACCAGTGGATCCCTCGACGACCCCGGACAGCGGGCCGACCTGGCCGCCGCTCTGCCGCTGAGCCGGACGGTACGCACCCGTCAGGTGCTCGTCTACGACCACGCCCGGGCCGCCGACCCGTCACTGGCCGGCCCGGACCACGGCGCGGTGCCGATCGAGGTGGACGACGTGGCCCCCCGGGACCCTCGCGAGGGCCGGGCTGGGCGGGACGCCGGCGGCGGCCGGGCTGGCCGGGGTGCCCGGGAGGGCGGGGCTGGCCGGGACGGGGGCAGCGCTGAGCGGGACGCTCCGGAGGGGGCGGTGACCGGTGCCGGGCCGGCCGACCGGCAGGGCGCCGGGCCGGTGGTGCCCTGGGCCGGGCGGTGCGCGTTGCTGGCCCCGCTGGTCGTGGCCGGTGAGGCGCTGGGAGTGGTGGTCTTCGGCTTCGCCGAGCTACGGGAATTCACCGACAGTGAGCAACGCCTGGTCGGCCTGCTCGGCGAGCAGGCCGGGCAGGCCCTGGACCGGGCCCGGCTGTACGACGAGGCGCGCCAGCGCGAGGCCCGCTCGGCGTTCCTGGCGGCGACCACCCGGGCGATGGAAGAGGTCCGCGGGCTGGCTCAGCGGGCCCAGCGGCTGGTCGACCGGCTGGTGCCGGAGGTGGCCGACCGCGCCTGCGTACGGATGGGGGGAGCGGACGGGGTCGCGGCGTGGGCCGGCTTCCCGCCCGCCGGTCGCTCGCCGGCGCCGCCGGACCTGGACTGGCTGGACGGGCCCGTGGCGCAGGTGATGGCCCACGGCGAGCTGCGGCAGTCAACCCGCGGCTCGGACGGGGCCTGGGTGGTGCTGCCGCTGCAGGTGCGCGGTCGGGCGGTCGGCACCCTGGTGCTCAGCGGTCCGGGGACCCGCCGCCGGGATCCCGAGGAGCTGCGGTTCCTCGCCGATCTCGCCGACCGGGTCGGGCTCACCCTGGAAAACGCCCGCCTCTACGACCAGGAACACCAGATCGCCCAGACGCTGCAACGCAGCCTGCTGGCCGGGGACCCGCCGCCCGACCCGCGTTTCTCGGTGGCCACCCACTACCGCCCCGCCACCGAGAACCTGGAGGTCGGCGGGGACTGGTACGACTCCTTCCTGATCACCACCGACAAGCTGAGCATCGTCGTCGGGGACGTGGTCGGCCGGGGGATCGAGGCCGCCAGCGCCATGGGGCAGCTGCGCAGCGCCATCCGGGCGCTGGCTGCCGCGGAACTCGGCCCGGCGCGACTGGTGGAGCGGCTGGACCAGTTCGTCGAGCGGTTGGAGACGGCGCGGATGGCCACCGTGGCGTATGCGGAGATCGACCTGCGGTCCGGGGAGATGACGTACTGCTGCGCCGGCCATCTGCCCCCGGTGTTGCAGGAGCCGGATGGCGCCCCGAGGCTGCTATGGGGTGGGCGCTCGGCTCCGCTGGGTTCGCGGGCCGGGCGTACCGCGCGCACCGAGGACCGGATCCGGCTGGCGCCCGGGAGCCGGCTGCTGCTCTACACCGACGGCCTGATCGAGCGGCGGGACCGCACCCTGGATGTGGGTTTCACCGAGCTCGCCGGCGAACTCGGGCGGCGGCGTGGTGCCCCGCTGGCCGGGCTGACCGCGGAACTCGCCGACGTGCTCGTCGGCCCGGGGCGGCGCGACGACGTGTGCCTGCTGCTGCTGTCGTACGGGGCGGCGGAGCGGTTGGAGCGCTCGATCGCCGCCGACGTCACCCAGATCGCCGCGTTGCGTCGGGAGCTGCGTGGCTGGCTGGCCGCCAACGCCGTTCCGGAGGACAGCCAGGAGGCGCTGCTGCTGGCCTGCTCGGAGGCGACGGCGAACGCCATCGAGCACGGCTGTCAACGGGACCGTTCGAAACGGGTGTCGGTCGCCGCCACCCTGCGTTCCGACACGGTGGAGCTGTGCGTGCGCGACGAGGGATCGTGGCGGGCGCCGGTGGCCGACCCGGTGCGCGGGCGGGGGCTGCTGCTGATCGGCAAGATGATGGACGAGGTGACGGTGGAACGGCGTGGCACCGGCACCACGGTGACGATGCGTCGGCGGCTCACCGGGGACAACGCCGCGGGCGCCGCCGGGGCAGGCGAAGGGGCTGGTACCGGATGAGCGCTGAGGATCCGCTGGCCGGGCAGCTGAGCCACGAGCACGGGCCGCCGGTGGCGATCGCCCGTCAGGGCGGGACGCATCTGGTGCGGTTGGCGGGCGAGATCGACCTGGCGAACGCCGACCCGATCGGCGAGCACGTGCTGTCGGAGACCGGGCAGGCGCGGGCGGTGCTGCTCGACCTGACGGCGGTGGGGTTCCTGGACAGCGCCGGGGTGCGGCTGCTGGACCGGCTGATCGGGGCGTACGAGGACCGCGGCCTGCCGGTGCGGGTGCTGGTGGCACCTCGGGGCCCGGTGCTGCTCACCTTGACGTTGTGCGGGTTCCGGGAGGACCTGGTCCGCACCGACTTCGCCGGGGCCGTGGCGGCGCTGCGGGGGATAGCGTGACGCCGGGACCGGGTGGTCCGCGTACCCTGGAGCCTCATGAGCGTAGTTTCGGTCTTCCCGCAGCTTGAGTTGCTGTTGCCCCGGGTGAGCAAGCCCATCCAGTACGTGGGCGGCGAGCTGGGCGCGGTGGTCAAGGACTGGGACTCGGCGAGCGTGCGGTGGGCCCTGATGTACCCCGACGCGTACGAGGTCGGGTTGCCCAATCAGGGCGTGCAGATCCTGTACGAGGTGCTCAACGAGCTGCCCGACGTGCTGGCCGAGCGCAGCTACGCGGTCTGGCCGGATCTTGAGGCGCTGATGCGCGAGCACGGCGTGCCGCAGTTCACCGTGGAGGCGCACCGCCCGGTGACCGCGTTCGACGTCTTCGGGATCTCGTTCGCCACCGAGTTGGGCTACACCAACCTGCTCACCGCGCTGGACCTGGCCGGCATCCCGCTGGACTCGCGGGAGCGCACCGAGGCGCACCCGGTGGTGGTCGCCGGTGGGCACGCCGCGTTCAACCCGGAGCCGATCGCCGACTTCATCGACGCGGCGGTGCTCGGTGACGGCGAAGAGGCGGTGCTGGAGATCACCGGGATCGTCCGGCAGTGGAAGGCCGACGGCTGCCCGGGTGGGCGCGACGAGTTGCTGCTGCGGTTGGCCCGCACCGAGAGCATCTACGTGCCGCGGTTCTACGACGTCGACTATCTGCCCGACGGGCGGATCCAGCGGGTGGTGCCGAACCGGCCGGACGTGCCGTTCCGGGTGCACAAGCGCACCACGATGGACCTGGACGCGTGGCCGTACCCGAAGAAGCCGCTGGTGCCGCTGGCCGAGACGGTGCACGAGCGGTACGCGGTGGAGATCTTCCGGGGTTGCACCCGGGGCTGCCGGTTCTGCCAGGCCGGGATGATCACCCGCCCGGTCCGGGAACGGTCGATCACCACGGTCGGGCAGATGGTCAAGGAGGGCCTGGAGTTCTCCGGCTTCAACGAGGTCGGCCTGCTGTCGCTGTCCAGCGCCGACCATTCCGAGATCGGCGACATCTGCTCCGGGCTGGCCGAGCAGTACGAGGGCACCAACGTGTCGCTGTCGCTGCCGTCGACCCGGGTGGACGCGTTCAACATCGACCTGGCCCAGGAGCTGTCGCGCAACGGGCGGCGGACCGGGCTGACGTTCGCCCCGGAGGGCGGCTCGGAGCGGATCCGCAAGGTGATCAACAAGATGGTCACCGAGGAGGACCTGATCCGTACGGTGGTCACCGCGTACACCAACGGCTGGCGGCAGGTGAAGCTGTACTTCATGTGCGGCCTGCCCACCGAGACCGACGACGACGTGCTGCAGATCGGCCGGATGGCGCATGAGGTGATCAAGGCGGGGCGGGCGGCCACCGGGACCAAGGACATCCGCTGCACGGTGTCGATCGGCGGGTTCGTGCCCAAGCCGCACACCCCGTTCCAGTGGGCGAAGATGGAACGCCCGGAGACCATCGACCGGCGGCTGCGGCTGCTCAAGAGCGCCATCAACAGTGACCGGTCGCTGGGTCGGGCGATCGGGTACCGCTACCACGACGGCGAGCCGTCACTGATCGAGGGACTGCTCTCGCGTGGCGACCGGCGGGTCGGCGCGGTGATCCGGCGGGCGTGGGAGAAGGGCGGCCGGTTCGACGGCTGGAGCGAGCACTTCTCGTACCAGCGCTGGGTGGACTCGGCGGCCGAGACGCTGCCGGCGTTCGGTGTCGATCTCGACTGGTTCACCACCCGCGAGCGTGAGCAGCTCGAGGTGCTGCCCTGGGACCACCTGGACTCCGGTCTGGACAAGGACTGGCTGTGGCAGGACTGGCAGGACTCCCTCTCGGAGTACGAGCAGGACGACTGCCGGTGGACCCCGTGTTTCGACTGCGGGGTGTGCCCGTCGATGGACACCGAGATCCAGATCGGGCCGACCGGCCGAAAGCTGCTCCCGCTCACCCCGGTGGCCGCGCCGGTAGCCACCCCGGCCGCCGCGCCGGTCAGCGCGCCCTCCTGACCCGGAGGGTGCGATGCGCGGTTAGCACCATCTGAAGCATCTCCGGCGTGGAACGTCCGTTTCGTCGGCGTCTGCGGCGTTGGTGGGCTTTAGACTGCGCCGCGTGACCGTAACGACGCTGACCGCCGTGCCGTTCAACCGCACCTACCTGGCCGGCCCGGAGACCGGGTACGTCAACGAGGCGATGCGGGGTGGCCGGCTCTCCGGAGACGGCACCTTCACCGGCCGCGCCACCAGCCTGATCACCCGGCTGACCGGCGCGCCGGCCGCCCTGCTGGCCACCTCCTGCACGCACGCCCTGGACATGTCGGCGATCCTGCTGGACCTGCGCGCCGGCGACGAGGTGATCATGCCGTCGTACACCTTCGTGTCGACCGCCAACGCCTACGCCCTGCGCGGTGCCGTGCCGGTCTTCGTCGACTGCCGCCCGGACACCCTCAACCTGGACGACCGGCTCGTCGAGGCCGCCGTCACCGAGCGGACCAGGGCCATCGTGGTCGTCCACTACGCCGGGGTGGCCTGCGAGATGGACGCCATCCACGCCGTCGCGGAACGGCACGGCCTGGTCGTCATCGAGGACAACGCGCACGGCCTGGGCGGCTCCTACCGGGGCCGGCCGCTCGGCTCGCTGTCGGCGATGGCCGCGCAGAGCTTCCACGAGACCAAGAACATCCAGTGCGGCGAAGGTGGGGCGCTGGTCTTCAACGACCTGCGTTTCCTGGAACGCGCCGAGGTGATCCGGGAGAAGGGCACCAACCGCAGCCAGTTCTTCCGCGGCATGGTTGACAAGTACCGCTGGGTCGACCTGGGCTCCAGCTACCTGCCGTCGGACCTGCTGGCGGCCTTCCTGACCGGGCAGCTGGAATCGTTCGAGACGATCCAGCGGCAGCGCCAGGCGGTCTGGTCGGCGTACCACCACGAGCTGGCCGGATGGGCCGCTGAGCAGGGGGTCGTGCAACCCACCGTGCCGGCCGACCGGGTCCACCCCGCGCACCTGTACTACCTCCTGCTGCCGACCCTGGCCGAACGGCAACGGCTGATCGGGCACCTCGCCGAGCGCGGCGTGCAGGCCACCTTCCACTACCAGCCGCTGCACTGCGCCCCGGCCGGGCGCCGCTACGGCCGGGTGGCGCCGGGCGGGTGCCCGGTGACCGAGCAGGTGGCGGACCGGCTGGTGCGGCTGCCGCTGTTCGCCGGCATGGCGCCTCGGGAATGCGAGCAGGTCGTCGACGCCGTGCAGAGCTACCGGGTGGGCGGTTAGCCGCCGCCGCTGTACTCCGTGACCCGCGACCGCGCCCCGGGGCCGCACCGGCCTCAGGGCCCCGGCGCCGCGCCGGCCTCAGCGCCCCGTGGGCCGCGCCGGCCTCAGCCGGGGGCGCGGCCGGGGCGTTCCAGGTAGGTCTTGTCGGGGGCGGTGAAGCCGGCCTTGGCGTACAGGCCGTGGGCGTCCAGGGTGTGCAGCATCCAGCGGAAGTGGGCGCCCGAACTCTGCTCCACCATGGCGTCCAACAGCTGCACGCCCAGGCCGCAGCCCCGGTGTTCGGGCAGGACGAACACGTCGGCGAGGTAGGCCAGCGACACTCCGTCGGACACCGCCCGGGCGAAGCCGATCATCTGCCCGCTGGCCCGTTCGTAGACGCCGACCACCCGCCACGAGGCGTCGATCTGGCGGTCCACGATCTCGCGGGTGCGCCAGTGTCCCCAGTACGCCTGCTCCTGCATGAACGCCCAGACCACGTCGCGGTCGATGCGGGTCGGGTCGTCGTCGAAGTCGTACTTTTGTGACGAGTCCCGCTCTGACGGGTCGCTGGGCGGCATCCGCTGATGCTAGCCGCGCACCGTCGGCGCCTCGAGGGTTGCCACGCCGGCGTCGACGCCGGCGTCGCGCACGTCGGTGTCGTCGTCGGGGGTCGCGGCCTGGGCCCGCTCCCGGATGACATACGTGGGCCGGCCCATGCCGCTGGCGTGGATCCGCCCGACGTACTCGCCGAGCACCCCGACCGCGATCATGATCGCCGAGGAGAACAGCGCGACCATCGAGGCGATGGTCGTGAAACCGGCGATGGTCGTGTCGCCGTGGAAGTACATCCAGATCAGCCGGACGAACAACGCGATCCCGCCGACGCCGACCAGGAAGCCGGCGAAGGTCACCAGCCGCAGCGGCGCGGTGGAGTACCCGAGCATCATGTTCAGGGCGTGCCGCAACAGTCCGCGCACGGTGTAGCCGGACCGGCCCTCGGTGCGTTGGGCCATCCGTACGGTGGCCGCCGCCACCCGGGTCGTCCCCCAGGACAATGCCACGTCAACCGAGACGTCCGGCCCGTTGACCAGGTCGAAACCCTGGCGCAGCAGGGTGCGGAACGCCCGGAAGGCGCTCACCATGCGGGCGCTGCCGACCCCCATCGTGCTGGCGATGCCCGCCTTGACCAGCCGCGACGCCAGGCTGCGTACCAGCCCGTGCTCCTCGGCGTCGGGTAGCCCGTACACCAGGTCGACGTCGTCGGTCAGCGCGGCCAGCAGCGTCGGCACCTCCTCGGGCAGGTGCTGCAGGTCGTCGTCCATCGTGACCACGACGTCGTAGCGCGCCGCGCGCACCCCGGCGATCAGGGCGTTGTGCTGGCCGTAGTTGCGGGCCAACCGGATGGCGCGCACGTTCGGCCCGTGCAGGGCCAGCTCCCGGGCCACCTCCCAGGTGCCGTCCGGGCTGCCGTCCACGACCAGGATCACCTCGTATGCGGTGCTGGCCGTCGGCATCACGGCGGTCAACCGGTTGACCAGCGGCGGCAACGTGGCCGCCGACCGGTAGCACGGCACCACGATCGACACGAACATGCAGTGACCCTTCCACGCGAGCCGGGACGCGGTGGTGGCTCGTTTGGCCCTTGTGACCAGCACCCGCCACCACCCGCACCCGTTATCCGCTCTGCTCAACGACCGACGGGTGCGCTACGTAGTCGCCGGTTCGGTGGGCGCGGTGGTCTACTACGGGCTGTTCTCGGCCGGCTGGCTGCTGCTCGGCGGCCGGGTGTCGTACCTGCTGGTGGCGGTGGTGGCGAACCTGGTCAACGCGGTCGC
>DASVVF010000467.1:0-3409 GCA_036386695.1 Catenuloplanes sp.
CACCACCGGCGCCGCCGGTGTCGGCGGCCGCGGTGCCGTGGGCGGTGATCTCGTCGTCGGAGTTCGGTGGCTCGGTTGGTCGGGCGAGCAGGTTGGGGTCGACGTAGCGGATGGCGAGCTTGCGGCGGGCCTCGCGGGTCAGGCCCATCTGGTCCTCGCGTCGGCGCATCTCGGTGGCCTTGGTGGCGTGGACCTCGCCGCCGAAGTACTCACCCCAGAAGTCCTGCTTCATGTACGCGGTCTCGATGGCGAACAGCCAGTCGGTGGCCGACCACAGCACGCAGTGCGGCATCGTGCGTAGCTGCTCCCACCACACCAGTACCTGCGGGAACCAGGTCACCCCGGGCACCGTGGGCAGCTCTAGGTCGCTGCCCGGCCCGGCGTACGGGGTGTCGGGCACGTCGGTCCACTCCACGCCGCCGTGACCGTGGCGGCGGTTCTGCGGCGCCGGTCCAGGACGAGCCATGATCACCACCCCCTTGTCGCGACAGTCGCCGAACGCCCATGACGGGCATCCTGCGGGGCAGGAAGACACGCGCCGGGCTACGGCGGCGCGGTCGGGGCCGGCTCGCCTTCGCCGGTCTCGGGAAGGTCGTCGCCCTCGACGAGCACCATGACGGCGTTCGGATCAGGCGTCGCGTACACGAACACGACCTCGTGAGACTCGGGCAAGCCGAGGAGTTGATGGAGCTGCGACGGCCGCAACACGACCTTGATCCGGCGGCGGCGGGCCCCTGGCGGGGCGTTCTCCTGCGTACGGATCCGCGCGCATTCCTCGCAGTCGCGGTGCGCCGCCTGCAACGCCGGGCGTTTACTCATCGCCCGCAGGGTCTGCGGGTACGCGGCCCGCAGGTCAGCATGCAACCGCCCGGGGTCGTCGATGTCGTACCAGGTGCCGTCCTTGGTCGAACTGCTCACCGGCCCCCTCGCTTCGCAATCAGGTGAGCGCGGCGGACCATGCCGCACGCCAGGTCGAGGGACCGCCGCCGGCAGCGGCCCGGGATCAGAGAATGCCGGGATGCAGCTCCGGCGGCCGGCGCAACGGGACACGAGCCCGCGCACCTTCACGCGCGCTCTTCACCGCGTGATGCTGCGTGCAGATCCACTGCAAGTTCGCGTAGGAGTGATCACTACCGGGGTTGATGTGGTCGCAGTCGGTCCCCGCCCGGGGGCAGCGCTGCCCGTCCTCGACGACCTCGCACCGCCCGCCAGCGCGGTCCCGCACGACCAGGCGCCGCTGCGGCCAGTCCGGGGGCAGCTCCGCCCGGCGCTCGGAGCCGGCCCATGCCTCACGACCAGGCGACCGCGACGCCATGACGCACCGACCCGAGCGTGATCAGGACTGCCGCGACGACGGCCGCGACGATCAGGACGGCACCGAACGCCACGGCGGTAACAGAGATGACGAACAGGGCCTTCGTCCCCGGGCGCAGGTCGCGAAACCCCACCCGCGACCGAGACGCCGTCACCGCCGACCACCGCAGCCGGGCAACTCCAGGCCACGACGGACACCTTCGGCGACCGCACGCTCGAACAGCTGGGTGACCTCGTCGGCGAGTTCCTCCAACGCCTCACGGTCCAGAGTGGGTGTGACGAGCATCGGCGTGCTCGGAGTCGGTTCGGCAGTGGCCATGGCTGTCCCTCGGTCGAAGAGAATGGGCGATTGGATGACGCCGTGGCGGCGGCCGCCGGCGGTGCCGGCATGGCGGCACCGTAGGTGCGCTACGCCCCGGCGCTGATCTGGGTGTCGGGGTGACCGGTGTCGAATCCCGTCGGCATCCGCCGGGCGTAACCGGCGGTACGCCGGATCAGGTCGAGGGCTTGGGCGCTGACGTCCTCCATCGAGCGGTGCGCCTCCACGATCACGGTGTGCCCGGCGATCGTGATGTCGACCTTCGCCAGCGAAGCGTCGCCCTCACCGGCTGGTGCGCTGCGGTCCTGCGCGTTGGCGCTGACCTGCGGCTCCGGTGTCGTATCGAAACCTGCGGCGTGCGGGTGGGACACCAGTACCTCCCTTTCTGATGGCGACGCCGGCACGCAACGGGCGCTACGGTCACGAGACGCTGGGCGTAGGTCACCGGGCAGGGACGCGGATCAGGCGGCGGTCCGGCGGTCGGTGTGCTGGCGAACACCGCGCCGGGAATGCCCGGACATGCGGGTGTCGCACTCCGCATCGAGGATGTCGCCCAGTCGGTACCGCAAGGTCCCGTCACTACGCCGGACAACCTGTAGCCGTCGACGTGCGCCAGTGGGTGATACCCACCCGCGGGACCGCCATTTACCGATCGCGTCCGGACTGACTCCGGTCACCAAGGACGCTTGCGCCCGGGTCAAATAGGCGTCGGGGTTCATACACCACCCCCAGCACATCACCGTCGACTGTGGGCACAAAAAAGGCCCGAACCGGGAAGGCTCGGGCTCGATGTGGCGGAAGGCAGACTTCGCCCGTGCAACAACGATGACACGGACCACGTGCAAACGCAAATGAGATGGCGGTCACAGGTCAGCAATGCGTGCGACGCATACGCGATTCTACCGACATCAACGGGAAATGACGTCACCCGAGAATTCCCGCCGGCGTGGTGCCACATACCCATCGGTGTGACCGATGCCGCCGAGCCTGCCCACTAGTTGGTGGTCCAGCAGGACGTCTTCGCTGGCGAGCGGTTCCGGGCGGCGCTGGACCGGCTCGCCGACCGGGAAGGCCACGAGGGCCACCAGCGGTACCTTGTCGGACAGGCCGAGGTCACCGACCGGTACGAGCTGCGGTGCGGCACCTGCGAACGACCTATCGCCACCATGACCGTCCAGCGGCGTTCTGAGAGGTCGGTCCGGTCCGAGGCGGTAGCGCCAGCACGGTACTTGTCGGCCGCCATCTCGTGCCTTCACACCAACAGATGACGTCGAAGACTCGCAGGATAGTGACCTCATCAGGGAGCCCGGCGGCATCACGCAGGCGGACAAGCCTGTGGTGCAGGTTACGGTCGTTCTTCCGTAGCTCCAGGCGTAACGGCTCCCACTGCCGTGTCTCGGTGCCTGTCACCCTGGAAACGACGCTGTCCCAGACCGGGCGAAGCCGTGGTCGCTTGCGGGCGAGCAGCTTGCTGGCGATGGTCGTGTTGACGCCGCGGATGCTGCACAGCTCCTTCATCAGGTGCCACCCGATCCAGTCGTCGGGCATGGGCTGGACCATGTCGGCAAGGTCGAGGTCTTGGCCGAGTGCGGCCAACATCGTCGAGAAGTGACCGGCGCGCTCGCTCAGAAGCTCACGCGCCGCTGCCGGCGGCGGGTTGACCGACAGGAAGCTCACGGCAACGAAGTCATCCGCGGTGAACCGGTCCACGTCTGCCGCCCGCGACCCAGTGCTGTCCCACCCGTCGAAAGCCGCCCCAACGGCTCCGTCCAACCC
>DASVVF010000468.1:0-5633 GCA_036386695.1 Catenuloplanes sp.
ACTGGTGGATCAGCCCCGGCACCTGCGCCGCCCCGGGCTTCATGCCGACCATCTCCGGCAAGAGCCAGAAGACCGCCGGGGACGTGACCTGGGCGCTGGACCGGGTGGCCGAGGCCGGTTACACCACCGTCCTGGGCTTCAACGAACCGAACAAGGCCGACCAGTCGAACATGAGCGTCCAGCAGGCGGTGGCGCTGTGGCCCGCGCTGACCGCGCGGCCGGGCATCAAGGTCACCAGCCCGGCGACCTCCGGTGACGGTCAGGCCTGGTTCACGGCGTTCATGCGTGAGGTCGAGGCCCGCAAGCTGCGCGTCGACATCCTCGCCATCCACTGGTACGGCTGGAACGCCGGCTCCTGCGACGCCAACGCGGCGACCCTGGAGAACTACATCCGCTGGGCGGAGTCGTTCCCGGGCAACCGCCCGATCTGGATCACCGAGTTCGGCTGCATGCACCAGAGCGGCCCGAACCCGGCCGCCGTCCAGGCGTTCTACAAGGCGGCACTCAAGGTGTTCGAGCGCCACCCGCGGATCCAGCGCCACTCCTGGTACCCGTGGCTGCCCAACAACGGACTGGCCAACGCCAACGGCACCCTCACGCCCGTCGGCACGGCGGTGGCCCAGGCGCCCGCGTACCGCTGACACCGCCGGTCCCACCCGCCGCCCGGGCCAGGCCGTACCGTAGGCCGGTGATCGGCACGGGCGGCGGAGGGCGGCGGATGGGCAACGGGTGGCGACGGACCGCATCGGTCGGCGGACAACTGGCCGGGGTTTTGCCCAGAACGGTCGGTCGACTGCTGGGCATGGCCCCGGCCGCCCTCGACTCCCCGGCCGGCCCGCGGCTGCGGCCGGAGGCGGTGGTCGACTGCGCGCTCTACCTCAACGGTGAGCGTCAGCCCCGGTCGGGCGACTACGCCAGCGCGTACGCCCGGGCGGGACGGCGCCGTCACGGCTTCGTGTGGTTGGGACTGCACGAGCCCGACCCCGACACCATGGCCGCCGTCGCCCGAACGTTCTCGCTGCACGAACTGACCGCCCGGCAGGCGTTGACCGACGGCCACCGGCCAGCGGTGGAACAGCACGGCGACGTGACCCTGTTCGTGCTGCGCACCGCCCGCTACGTGGAGCACGCCGAGCTGACCGCCACCTCCGAGGTGGTCGACACCGGCGACGTCATGGTGCTGGTCGGGGACCGGTTCGTGGTCACCGTGCGCCATGGCTCGGCCGGTGCCCTCGGCCCGGTGCGCGCCGATCTGGAACGGCGCGCCGCCGTGCTGGCCCTGGGCCCCTGGGCGGTGGCGTACGCGGTCTGTGCCCGGATGGTCGATCTCTACCTTGAGGTGGCCGCCCACGTCGAGAAGGACCTGGAGAAGCTGGAGGAGACCGCCTTCGCCCCCGAGGGGGGTGCCGACGTGCAGCACGTCTACCAGCTCAAGCGCGAGGTGGTCGAGTTCAAGCGGGCGGTGCTGCCGCTGCAGGCCCCGCTGCAGGAGCTGACCGAGCCCACCCGCGAAGACGTCCCGGAGGACCTGCGGCGGTATTTCATCGACGTCAGCGGCCGGCTCGGGCGCGCCGTCGACCGGGTCGCCGCCTTCGACGAGTTGCTCAACTCCATCCTGCAGGCCCGGCTTGCGCAGGTGTCCGTCGACCAGAACAACGACATGCGCAAGATCGCCTCGTGGGCCGCCATCGCCGCCGCCCAGACCGCCATCGCCGGTGTGTACGGCATGAACTTCGACGACATGCCCGAGCTGGGATGGACCTACGGGTACGGGTACGCGTTGCTGTTGATGGCCGGCGCGGCGCTGACCCTGTACCGGCTGTTCCGCCGCTCCGGCTGGCTGTGAGATCCGGCCCGCCGGTCGGGACCCGGTGAAATGACCGGTCCGTGGGTTTAGTCCTGACGAGCGGGGTACCCGCAGCAGGTCATCCGCCGACCGGCGTGAGGAGAAGTCGTGTTCAACCCGCTCGATCACAAGGGACTCCCGCTCGATCAGCAGATCCGCAATTGGCGTGAGCTGAACGTCGAGCCCATCGATCCAGAGGCCGTCGACCCGTACACCCGCTGCCGCATCATCACGATGAACGGCATCGAGGTGGAGGCGAACCTCTTCTCGCACCAGTTCGCCCGCAACTGCCCCGACGACGAGGTGCGCCGCAAGCTTGCCTTCACCCGGTACGTGGAGAACCAGCAGCAGCGGGTGGTCAACTGGCTGCTTCCGGGGCAGGCCAGCGTCCTGGAGACCACCCTGGGCTATGAGCAGGTTGCTGTCGACCTGACCGCCTGGGTGGCCCGGCACGAGCCCGACCCGTACCTCAAGCAGGCGTACGAGTTCGGCGTGCTGGAGGACTTCGACCACCTGTACCGGTACGCCAACCTCTACGAGATGCTGGAGCGTCGCAAGGCCGAGAAGATCGTCGACGGGGTCACCGAGGTGATGCCGGGCCGGCCGACCGTCCAGGAGCACCGCCACCCCTTCGACAACGTCCGCGACCCGTACGTCAAGGATGCCGTCGACCCGCGCTCGAAGCTGCACGCGCTGACGATCCTGTCCGCCGAGCAGCAGGTGTCGATCTTCTACCAGAACGTGGGCCCCCAGTACATGGAGCCGATCGCGCGGCAGCTCTACCAGGAGATCGCGCTGATCGAGGAGGAGCACGTCACCCACTACGAGTCGCTGCTGGACCCGACCGAGAACTGGTGGGAGCGGCTGGTGACGCACGAGTACAACGAGTGTTGGCTGTACTACTCCTTCATGTCCCAGGAGAGCAACGAGCGCATC
The DNA here is from genome assembly GCA_036386695.1 of Catenuloplanes sp. GTDB lineage: Bacteria > Actinomycetota > Actinomycetes > Mycobacteriales > Micromonosporaceae > DASVVF01. The sequence goes on from DASVVF010000468.1 coordinate 2,783, forward strand.
AAGGCCATCTGGGAGCTGCACCTTCAGATGGAGCTGGGACACCTGCAGGAGGCCTGCGACCTGCTGCGCCGCCACGACGGCCGGGAGCCGGAGCAGATCGTCGGCACGACCGGACTGCCGGAGCCGCTGATGTTCGAGCCGAACAAGGAGTACCTGCGGCACCTGCTGGCCACCCAGATCGACCTGACCACGCTCGGCGCCGGGTACGTCCGAGAGGCGCACGAGCGGTTCGAATGGATGCAGGAGCAGCTGCACGCCGGCCAGCAACCGCCGAGCGAGCAGGTCATCGAGATGCACCGGAGCGAGTACGGCGACGAGTACCGGCTGGAGACCGAGGGAGCGCACCCGGTGGAGTCGTTGCGGGTGGCCGAGGGGAGCCGTCGTGCCTGAGACCGATGTGCTGGGCCGCGACGGTCGCGAGGAGGCCGGCAGATCGCCGACCGGCCGGCAGTTGGACGTCGTGGATCTGCTGCTGGTACAGCACGCTCGGATCGAGGAATTGTTCTTGCTAGTCGCAGGCACCAGCGGGGAACGTAAGCGGGAAGCCTTCGACGACCTCGTCCGGATGCTCTCCGTGCACGAGACCGCCGAGGAGGAGGTGGTCCACCCGTTGGGCCGCGGCCTGCGCGACGGCGCCGACGCGCTCATCGACGACCGGCTCGAAGAGGAGCGGCAGGCCAACGAGATGCTCAAGGAGCTGGTCGGGACCGGCCCGGACGGCGAGGGGTTCGACGAGGCGTTGCTGCTGCTGCGCGACGCGGTGCTGACCCATGCCCGGTACGAGGAGCGCTACGAGTTTCCGCGCCTGCGGGAAAAGGTGCCGGCGGAACGCCTGCGGAACCTGGCCACCGCCGTTCGGGCGGCCGAGGCGATGGCCCCCACCCGCCCGCACCCGGGCACCGAGTCACTCAAGGCGAACCTCGCCGCCGGGCCGGTGCTGGCGGTCGCGGACCGCGCCCGTGACCTGATCCGGGAGGCGGTACGCAAGACGACATCGTGAGGCCGCGGGGAACCGGATGACACCGTCCACTCCCTGCACACCTCGAATCGAGCGGGCCGAACCCATATGATCACTCGGCCCGACGACGATGAGGGGTGTGACGGGGTGGACGGCTCCGGTTCCCAGCAGTTGCCGCACGACCCGACCGACCAGGATCCGGTTCCACCCCGGCTGACCCGGCCGTACGTGTTGCGCGACGTCGGCCAGCGGGTCGGCGGCGCCGCGCCCCCGGCCGGAACCGACCCGCGCGCTGCCGGAACCGACCGGCGCGCTCCCGAACCCGACCGGCGCGCTGCCGGATCCGCTGTGGACGGTGACCCGGGCGGCGCCGGGCAGGCGGTTCCGCACCGGCGTGAGCAGCGGCGGGGGCCGGGACGGCAGGCCGGTCCATTGTGGCCGGGCCGGCACCGGTCGCCCGGCCCGGGCACGTTCCTCGCCGCCGTGGTCAGCCGCCTCGGGTTCGGTTCCGGGGACCCGTCGGCCCGGCGCCGCCTGACCGTCATCGGGGCGGGCGTGCTCGCATTGCTGGTCGGCATGATCATGACGGCGGTCAGCCTGTACGACCTGGACGGCGGCCGGCGCGGCGTCGACGTCTGGGGGCTGGGGAACCGCCCGCCGACCAGCCAGCCGACGCCGGCGGGGGCCGTGGTGGCCGGCCCGGGCGGGGATCCCGCCGGGCCGCCGGGAGCCGCCCCGGGCACGCCGGGCGGAGCACCGTCGACCGGTGCCGCGGGCCCGGCCGGCCTGCCGCCGGCCGGGCAGCCCGGGGGACCGGCGACGGTGCCAGCGGAAGCGTCGCCGCATCGACCGGGGACCGGCGGGCCGGGCGCACCGACACCCGGCCCGGGGGAGCCCGGTGTCGGGCCGACCGGCGCACCCACCACCCGGCCGGGCGATCCGACTCCGGACCGGCCCACCCCCACCCCGGGAAAGACCCAGCCGCCGCCGGTGCGGCCGCCCGCGGGCAAGGTACGCAACGCGTACGCGCACATCCAGGCCGAGGGCTTCGACGCCCAGCGGGGAACGCGGACCGAGTCGAGCGCGAACGCCGCCGGGGGCCGCCAGGTGGGGTACGTCGGCAACGGCGACTGGCTCCAGTTCAACAACGTCGACTTCACCGCCACCGCGCCGAGAGCCTTCACGGCGCGGATCGCGTCCGGCTCGCCCGCCGGCGTCCGCGGTGGCCTACAGGTGCGGCTGGACAGCCGCAACAACCCGCCGATCGTCAGCTTCAACGTCCGCAACACCGGCGGGTGGCAGACCTGGTGGGACTATGCGGCCGTCGCGACCCAGGTGACCGGCGTGCACACCGTCTTCGTCACGTTCTCCGCCGACCACCCGGACGACCTGCTCAACGTGGATTGGATCCTGTTCAACGGCCCGCACGGTTAGACCGCCCCCGCCCTTCGGTGGTGGGCCGGCTGGCGGCGGTGGGCCGGCTGGCGGCGGTGGGCCGACTGGCGGCGGTGGGCCGGCGGCCGGCACCGCGCGGGTGGCCGCGACCCGCCCCGGGCCCGGGCCGGGTCCGCCGCAGCAGCACCGGTCCCGCCAGAGCGCCGAGGAGCAGCAGCGCCGCCGGAGCGACCCACCGCCAACCGGACGCCCGCTCCGGTGCGGCGGCGTGGGGTGGGCCCCCGGTAGTGCTCGCGGTCAGCGTCGTCGCCGGCCTGGTGGGTGGGGCCGGCGGCGGGTCGCCGCACCGGGTGGTGCCCGCGCCGGCCGATGCGCCGACCCGCACCACCGCCTCGCAGTGCCCCATCCCGGGCAGTGCGGCGTCCACCGTGACCCGCCAGTCGCCGGGGGGCAGCGCCCTGGCGTACACCACGGTCGGTCTGCCGGGCAGCCGGTCCA
>DASVVF010000469.1:0-1695 GCA_036386695.1 Catenuloplanes sp.
CCGACCGGGACGCCGGGGTGCTGACCATCCGGGACGCTGGTTCGCCGTTCCCGTACCCCGAACTGGACGACGACCTCGACGTGCCGCGCCTGGTGCGCGCGGGGCGCCATGTCGCGCCGCCCCGGCGGTACCTGCGCGGCATCGGGGTCGAGGTGGACGCCGCCGACGTGCCGGCGGAGGTGACCGCCCAGGCCCGGGCCGGCAACGGCTGGGTCAAACTGGTCGGCGACTGGATCGAGCGCGGCGCCGGTGACCTGGCGCCGGCGTGGGACGCCGCCACGCTGACCGCCGCGGTGCAGGCCGCCCACGCCGCCGGCGCCCGCGCCGCGGTGCACACCTTCTCCGAGGCCGCTGTCGAGATCATGGTCCGGGCCGGGGTGGACTCGGTGGAGCACGGCACCGGACTGTCGGTCGACCTGATCGACGAGATGGCCCGGCGGGGCATCGCCCTGGTGCCCACCATGATCAACGTTGCCACCCTCGGCGAGGTCGCGGACCACGCCCGGGCCAAGTTCCCGGCGTACGCCAAGCACATGCTGGCGCTGCGCGACGGCTTTCCGGAGGTGGTCCGCGCCGCCCACGAGGCAGGGGTGCCCATCTTCGTCGGCACCGACGCCGGCGGCGGCATCGACCACGGGCTGGCGGCCGACGAGATGCTCGCGCTGCACGAGCGTGCCGGGATCCCAGCGCTGGACGTGCTCGCCGCCGCTTCCTGGACCGCGCGCCGGTGGCTTGGCTTCCCCGGGCTGGTGGAGGGCGGCCTGGCCGACCTGGTGGTGTACGACGACGACCCGCGCGCCGACCTGCGGGTGGTACGCGCACCGCGCCGGATCGTCCTGCGCGGTCGGGTCGTCGGCTAGCGCGGCGGACTCAGCGCGCGCCTGCCGGATCTGCGGTCGACCCCCCGCTCCGGAGCCGGGTGCAGACGTGTTCGCCCCACGGTGCCGACCGGGGTCGGTGTCCCATGGGTGTCGGCGGGTGCCGACGGGTCGGTGTCTCTGGCGAGGCGGGGGTGCCGACGGGAGGTGTCCCACGTGTGTGGCACAGGGTGTCGACGGGCTCGCGCGGGCGGTGGGTAACCGTACTTGGCTGCCGGGTATGTCGACCGGCGCGCGCAGACGGGCGTCTCACGTGTCGGCCAAAAAGTCTTGACCGGGTGGGGCCGCCTGGGCGTTTGGTGCGCGCCACCGCCGATGGCTGAGGTGCAGGGGTGCCTGCTGGCGTCGGTGCCTGCTGGTGTCGTTGGTGGGACGACGGGCCTAGTTGCGTTGGTGGTAGGTGTTGCGGCGGGGTCGTTGGTGCGGGTCGATGAACTGCGGGGGGATGAATTCGGGTAGTCCGTCGTGGCCGAGGCGGACGGTCCAGTGGGTGTGGTGGATGAGTCGGTGGTGGTGGCGGCAGAGTAGGACGGCGTTGCTCAGGCTGGTCGGGCCGCCGTCGATCCAGGAGTCGATGTGGTGTCCGTCGCACCAGCGTGGTGGGCGGTCGCATCCGGGGAACGCGCAGCCGCGGTCGCGTAGGACCAGGGCCCGGCGTAGTGCTCCGGTGAACAGCCGGCGGGTTTGTCCGACGTCGAGGACCTGCCCTTGGCCGCCGAGGACGGCGGGGAGGATCTGCGCGTCGCAGGCGAGGCGGCGGACCTGGGTGGGGGTGAGTAGGTCCCCGGTGTCCAGGGTCCCGGCGCCGATCTGGTGG
>DASVVF010000470.1:0-1600 GCA_036386695.1 Catenuloplanes sp.
ACCGCGCCCCGCGGAGCGCCGACCGCACCCAGCCCCGTGGCGCGCAGTCCGGGTCGGTGCGCTCGGGGGAGCGACGCCCACCCCCGCGACTCGGCCGGGAGGGCTTCCTGGAGCGCGCCGGCCTGCTGGACGGCGAGGCGGGGCCGCCCGGTGGCGCCGGGCGCCGCGATGTCGCGCCCAGCCGGCTACGACCCGGCGCGCTGCGCCGGGCACTGCTCAACCGCCCCACCGCCCCGACCCGCCCGCGCCGCCGCCCGGCACCGGTGTCGGAGCGGACCGCCCGGATGTACCGACGGCGGCGGCGCACCGTCCTGCTGGCGCTGCTGTTGCTCATCGGGATCGTCTCGGGCGTCGGCCTGCTGACCGACGATCCGGCCCCGCCGCAGGCCCGGACCAGCCCGGCGGCCACGCCGCCCGCAACCCCGGCGACGCAGAGCGCCGCCAAGCCCGCAGCCACGGTCGCCCCACAACTCATCGCACCCCCGGCCGACCCGCGCATCCCGGCCGGCGCCGTCGAGCCCACCGCGTTCGGCTACCCGTCGGCCGGAACCAACTCCTTCGCCCACGCCGCGGGGCTGGGCCGGCCGCTCGGCACCGGGGGGGTGCTGCGCCGGTTCCGGGTGGCCGTGGAGAACGGCATCGGGCAGGAGCCCGCCGCGTTCGCCGGCGCGGTCGACCGCGTGCTGGGCGACCCGCGCAGCTGGATCGCCTCCCGGCAGCTGCGCCTGCAGCGCGTACCGCCGTCGGTCAATGCCGAGTTCACCATCTTCCTCGCCAGCCCGGTCACCTCCGAGCGGATGTGTGCGGCCGGCGGCCTGAGCACGGACCGGTTCACCTCCTGCCGGCTGCCCGGCCAGGTGATCATCAACGTGGCCCGGTGGCTGACCGCCATCGCCGACTACGGTGCCCCGGTGGCGGTCTACCAGGCGTACGCGATCAACCACGAGGTCGGCCACCAGCTGGGCCGCGGCCACGAGTCGTGCCCGGGGCCCGGCCGCCCCGCGCCGGTGATGCAGCAGCAGACGTACGGGCTCAAAGGTTGCCTGGCCAACCCCTGGCCGTTCCTCGGCGGTGCCCGCTACGCCGGCCAGCCGATCGCCTGACCGCGCGGATATTCCGCAGTCCCGCATGCCGGGCCGGTGTCGCACGTCATGACCCGCCCGGCGCAACCGCGAGCGACAATGGCAGCGCACACCACCCACACCGCTGTCCATACCGGGGAGTCCACCGTGTCGCTGCCCCCGCTCGTCGAACCCGCCGCCGAGCTGACCGTTGACGAGATCCGCCGCTACTCGCGCCACCTGATCATCCCCGACGTGGGCGTGCAGGGGCAGAAGCGGCTGAAGAACGCCCGGGTGCTGTGCGTCGGCGCCGGCGGCCTGGGCTCGCCGGCGCTGCTGTACCTGGCCGCCGCCGGCGTCGGCACGCTGGGCATCGTCGACTTCGACACCGTCGACGAATCCAACCTCCAGCGGCAGATCATCCATGGGCAGTCCGACGTCGGCCGGCCGAAGGCCGAGTCCGCCGCGGCCAGCATCCGGGAGATCAACCCGCTCGTCGAGGTCGTCATCCACAACACCGCGCTGGACCGCAACAACGT
>DASVVF010000471.1:0-1666 GCA_036386695.1 Catenuloplanes sp.
CCACCAGATCGACGGCGAAGCGGATCGCCCGCTCCCGCAGTTCGTCGGGGTACTTCCTCGGTGCCGCCATGGCTTCCATCCTTCGGTGGTTGGAAGCCTCCATCAATCCCGGGGCGGTTCAAGCCCTCCCGCCAGGTCACCTCGACCGCTGCGTCGCGGCCGGCGGCCAGCACGTGCGCACGCAGGCCGACCGGCGGTGTGCGGTACCGCGGCAGGGGGTGGCGCCCGCGGCCGGAGTACGGCTTGACCTCCGGCATCGCGTCGGCCGGGTGCGCGGTCAGGTTGTGGTTCACCTGCACCACCCAGGCCCGGCCGCGAGCGGTCAACCCGTTCCGAAAGTCGGCGTTGTCTCCGTAGCCGGCGTCGGCGGCCACCAGCGGCGGGGCCAGTTCCCAACCGGCCAGCTCATCGAGCATGTCCAACGCCAGCCGCCACTTCTCCCGGTGCCGCACCGAGTCGGGGATGCCGGCCCGGGCACGGCGATCCCGGATCGTCGCGGTCGCCTCCGGGGTCGCCGCCAGGGCGTCGTCCCAGCACTCGGGCAGGAACAGCCGCCAGTTCAGCGGGCAGGAGGCGGTGTCGGTGACCGCGGAGACCGACACCCCGATCTGGCAGTTGGCGACCTTGCCCAGGGTGCCGGAGTACAGCCGGGCCACCCCCGGCGAGGCCAGCCCGTCCTTGGGGAAGCCGGTGTCGTCGACCACCCACGCATCAGGCGCGATCACCTCGACGGCGCGGCGGGCCAGCCGCTCACGGATCGGTTCCACCGCCCAGGTGGAGGAGGAGACGAACTGCTGCAGGCCCTGGTGATCGACCCCGAGCCGCTCGGCCATCGGCTGCATCGACTTGCGCCGCCCGTCCAGCAGCAGCCCGCGCAGGTAGGTCTGCCCCTTCGCCCGCTGATCGGACCTGCTCAGCGGCGCGAACATCTCCACGGCGAACTGCTCCAGCAGAGGACGGACCGCGATCAACTCCTCCGGAGTCATCGGCCCATCGCACCGCGCCGGACCAGCGCAGACAAGAACCTAACGAAGCACTACTAGGGCGTGTCTCACCGATCTTGACCGGCGGGTCAGGTAGGTCTGGCTTGTGCTCGATCGCCACGATCTGACCGATGTGGAGTGGGCCCGGCTGGAGCCGCTGCTGCCGGACCGGACACCGCGCCGTGGGGGCCGGTGGAACGATCACCGGCAGGTGATCAACGGGATCTTGTGGCGGACCCGGACGGGGTCACCGTGGCGGGATGTACCGCCCTGCTACGGCGACTTCAGAACCCTGCACGGGCGTCATCGCCGCTGGTCAGCCGACGGCACCTGGAAGACGATCATGCAACGGCTGCAGGCAGACAGCGACCGCGACGCCGGGCCGGAGTGGGCGGTCGGAGTGGATTCCACCGTGGTCCGGGCGCACCGGCACGCAGCGGGAGCCCGGCACGAGCCACCCCAGGACGTGCCGGTGGAGAAGCTGACACCGCTGCTGCCGGCGCCCGCTCAGCACACAGGGGGCTGGGTCGAATGACAACATTCCCGGTCCCGCGCGAACCTCGCGGGTCGACCGGGAGGCGTTGGGCCGCTCCCGCGGCGGGCTGGGCACCAAGATCCACCTGCTGGCCGACACCCGGTGCCGGCCACTGGTCCGGCTGACCACCGCCGGGCAGCGCCATGAC
>DASVVF010000472.1:0-4023 GCA_036386695.1 Catenuloplanes sp.
GTGCCATTGACATCCGTCTCCGAGGTTCGTAGCGTTCCGCTAGGTGGTTGACGAAGCGCTTCGACGGCGCTGACGTGCAGCGACGCACCGTCGCCGGGGGATCGGGCCAGAAAGCGGAAATCGACGATGAAGTTCAGTGACGGGTACTGGTTCATGCGTGACGGCGTACGTCCGCTCTATCCGGCCCAGGTTCACGACGCGGTCGCCGGGCCGGACTCGCTGACGGTGTACGCCCCGTCGGCGAAGGTCGTCCACCGTGGCGACACCCTGAACCGGCCCATGCTGACCGTGCACTGCACGGCGCCGATGCCGGGCGTCATCGCGGTGACGGTCAGCCATTTCCAGGGCGGTCGCCCGCGCACCCCGGCGTTCGAACTGGCCGAGGACCCGGCGACCGAGGTCGCGGTGACCGACGACGACACGTACGCCACCATCACCGCCGGGCCGCTGTCGGCCAGGTTCCACCGTGGCGACGACTGGCGGCTGGACTTCCTCGCCGACGACCGGGTGCTCACCTCCAGCGGCCACAAGGCGATGGCCGTCATCGACACCGACGACGGCGGCCACTACGTCCGCGAGCAGCTGACCCTCGGCGTCGGCACCCAGGTGTACGGGCTCGGTGAGCGCTTCGGCGCACTGGCGAAGAACGGCCAGAGCGTCGACATCTGGAACGCCGACGGCGGCACCAGCAGCGACCAGGCGTACAAGAACGTGCCGTTCTACCTCACCAACGGGGGCTACGGCGTCTTCGTCGACCACCCCGGCCGGGTGTCCTTCGAAGTGGCCTCCGAGGTCGTCTCCCGGGTGTCGTTCAGCGTCGCCGGGCAGACGATGCGCTACCTGGTCATCTACGGCCCGACCCCCCGGGAGATCCTGCGCCGGTACACCGCGCTCACCGGCCGTCCCGCCCTGCCGCCGGCGTGGTCGTTCGGCCTGTGGCTGTCCACCTCCTTCACCACCTCGTACGACGAGGAGACGGTGATGGGCTTCGTCGACGGGATGGCCGAGCGGGATCTGCCGTTGTCGGTGTTCCACTTCGACTGCTTCTGGATGCGCGAGTTCCACTGGTGCGACTTCGAATGGGATCCACGGGTCTTCCCCGACCCGCCGGGGATGCTCAAACGGCTCAAGGAGCGCGGCCTGCGGGTCAGCTTGTGGACCAACCCGTACCTTGGGCAGCGCTCCCCGCTGTTCGCCGAGGCCGCCGAGCGCGGCTACCTGGTCCGGCGGGCCGACGGCGACGTCTGGCAGTGGGACAACTGGCAGGCCGGCATGGGCCTGGTCGACTTCACCAACCCGGCGGCCCGGGAGTGGTACACCGCCAAGCTGCGCGGCCTGCTGGACATGGGTGTCGACTGCTTCAAGTCCGACTTCGGCGAGCGCATCCCCACCGACGTCGTCTGGCACGACGGGTCCGACCCGGAACGGATGCACAACTACTACACCCACCTCTACAACCGCACCGCCTTCGAGGCGATCCGTGGGCACCGGGGCGGCAACGAGGCGGTGCTGTTCGCCCGCTCGGCGACCGCCGGCGGGCAGCAGTTCCCGGTGCACTGGGGCGGCGACTGCGAGTCGACGTTCGAGTCGATGGCCGAGAGCCTGCGCGGTGGGTTGTCCCTGGCGATGTCCGGCTTCGGTTTCTGGAGCCACGACATCGGCGGGTTCGAGGGCACCCCGGAGCCGGCCGTCTTCAAGCGGTGGGTGCCGTTCGGGCTGCTGTCCTCGCACAGCCGGCTGCACGGCAGCGGCAGCTACCGGGTGCCGTGGCAGTTCGACGAGGAGGCCGTCGACGTTCTGCGGATCTTCACCCGGCTCAAGGCGCGGCTGATGCCGTACCTGTACGGCCAGGCCGTCACCGCGCACACCGAAGGACTGCCGGTGCTGCGCCCGATGGTGTTCGAGTTCCCCGACGACCCGGCCTGCCCGCACCTCGACCGGCAGTACCTGCTGGGCGCCGACCTGCTGGTCGCGCCGGTGTTCACCGCCGACGGCGACACGACGTACTACGTCCCCGCCGGCACCTGGACCCACCTGCAGACCGGCGCCACGGTGGCCGGGCCGGCCTGGCACCGCGACACCGTCGGCTTCGACACCCTGCCGGTGCTGGTGCGCCCCGGGACCGTCCTACCGTTCGGGGCCCGCGACGACCGCCCCGATTACCCGTACCTGGACGGGTTGACCCTGCGCCTCTACCAGCTGGCGGACGGGGCGCGGGTCAGCACCAGCGTGCCCGGGCTGGACGGGACCGAGGCGGCCAGGTTCGACACCGGGCGCGACGGTGACTCGGTGACGGTCAGCCGGGTCGGTGGGTCCGCGCCGTGGCGGGTGCAGGTCGTCGGGGTACGCGGGGTCAGTGCCGTCGAGGGCGGCACGGCAGCCCCCGACGACGCCGGTGACGTGGTGAGCGTCAGCGCGGACACGGATCGGGTCGTCCTGCGCTGGTGAGCCGGTCGCGGGGCCGGCTGCGGTATGGGGGCGGGCCGGCCGCGCCTCAGTCGCCGACCACCCGGTTGCGGCCGGTGCGCTTGGCGGTGTAGAGGTTGCGGTCGGCCTGTGACAGCAACGCCGACGGGCTGATCCGTCCGTCCAGCACGGTCGTCACGCCGATGCTGGTGGTCACCGCCAGCTCGCCGGTGACCGGCTGCCAGGGGTGCGAGCGGATGGACCGGCGCAACTGCTCGCACCGGCGTACCGCCTCGACCGCCCCGGTGCCCGGGAAGACCAGCAGGAACTCCTCCCCGCCCATCCGGGCCGCCAGCGCCGGCGCGCTGACCGCCGCCGTCAGCAACTCGGCGACCAGCCGCAGCACCCGGTCCCCGGTGTCGTGCGACAGCGTGTCGTTGACCTGCTTGAAATGGTCCAGGTCCAGCAGGGCCGCCGACAGCGGCGTGCGGTCGTCGGTGGCCGTGTGCAGCAGGGCGGGCAGCCGCTCGTTGACGTAGCGGCGATTGTGCAGTCCGGTCAGCGGGTCGCGGTGCGCCAGCTCACGGAACCGGTCGCTGCTGCGCCGGGCCTCGTCGGACTCGAACACCGCCTGCAGCGCCCGGGCCCGCGCTTCGCTCTGCGCCGACTGCAACGCGCGCGCCTGCGCGTGGAAGGCACGGTGCTCCTGGTACGCCTCCCGGTAGCGGCCCGACTCGGCCAGCAGTTGGGCCCGCTGCTCGCGCACCCGGGCGGCGACCGCCGCCAGACCCCGCTTGTCGCAGACCCGCCCGGCCCGGTTGAGGGTTTCCTCCGCCCGGTCCAGGTGCCCACGCCGGCGCTGCGCCTCGGCGGCGGTCAGCAGGCACTCGGCCAGGGCGTCCCCCTCGGTGAACAGGTCTCCGTCGATGGTCCCGGCCAGCACCGGCGCCAGCGCCGCCTCGGCCTGTTCGTAGCGGGCACCCATCATCTCGACCCGGGCGATGGTGTCCAGGTGGTGCGCGCTCAACCCACCGCCGAGCCGGGTGTGCGCCGTGCGCATCCGCTCGACGTAATCGCGGGCGGCCGGCTCGTCGCCGTGCTCGTACGCCGTGTACGCCAGGTCGTTGAGCGTGTAGAGGGCGAGCTCACCGTCGCCGGTGGCGGTGGCGATGTCCAGGGCCTCGTGGAAGCGGCGGGCGCCTTCGTCGGTCGAGCCGCTCTCGTCGAGCACCGCACCGAGGGTGAGCAGGTGCCGGGCGCGGATGCCCGGGGCCACGTTCTCGGCGGTGTGGGTGACCGACTGCACGGCGTGGGCCAGGGAGTTGGCCAGGTCACCGATCTGCCGGAAGAACACCGACAGCTCCCGGTGGGTACGCGACAGCAGGTGGTCGTCGTGGTGTTCGGTGGCCCAGACGTGCACCTGGTGGGCGATCCGGCCGGCGTCGACGGTGTGGCCGTCGCGCAGCAGCGATGCCGCGTCCAGCAGCCGGGCGCGCATCGCGAGATCGTCGCGGCCCAGCTCTACCGCCAACCGTTCGGCGCGGCGGACCGGCTCGATCATCTCGCGGAACTCGGCGGCCGGCACGGCCTCCATCGCGTCCAGGGCCGCGACGAGGG
>DASVVF010000473.1:0-2728 GCA_036386695.1 Catenuloplanes sp.
TACGCCGCAACGACGAGAACACGTCCTCGACGTACACCTTCAGCTCCGCGTCCAGCCGCAGCAACTCCTGGACATCCACCATGCTCGAACCAACGACCCAACCACGAAACGGTTTCTAGATCATGACGAAGCACTACTAGCGTGAGGGACGGGACATGAACCTGGAGATGTCGGCGTCGGCGGCCGGCGACGCGGCCGCGGCCATCGTCATGCGGCGGCTGCGTAAGGACTTCACGGTACGGGTGGCGGCCGGTCGGCTGCGGCGCGCCCGTCGGGTGGTGAGCGCCGTCGACGGGATCGACCTGAGCGTCGCCCATGGCGAGATGGTCGGCTACATCGGGCCCAACGGCGCCGGCAAGTCCACCACCCTCAAGATGTTGACCGGGGTGCTCAGCCCTTCCGGTGGCGAGGTGCGGGTGTGTGGGCTGTTGCCGGTGCCGCAGCGGACCCGACTGGCGTTGCGGATCGGGGTGGTCTTCGGCCAGCGTTCCCAGCTGTGGTGGGATCTGCCGCTGCGCGAGTCGTTCCAGCTGTTGCGGCATATCTACCGGGTGCCGGCGGTCGAGCACGCCGCCCGGCTGCGCCGCTGTCGCTCGCTGTTGGACCTGGACGGTTTCCTGGACACCCCGGTGCGGCAGCTGTCGCTGGGCCAGCGGATGCGCGGGGAGTTGACCGCGGCGCTGTTGCACGCGCCGCGGGTGCTCTTCCTGGACGAGCCGACGATCGGTCTGGATGTGGTCAGCAAACACGCGGTGCGTGGCTTCCTCGCGGAGTTGGGGCAGGCCGGCGACACGACCCTGGTGTTGACGACGCATGACCTGGCCGACATCGAACGGCTCTGCCGCCGGCTGGTGGTGATCGACCATGGCCGGGTCGTCCATGACGGCACCATCGAGGCCCTGCACGCCCGCTACGGGTCCCGTCGCAAAATCGTGATCGATCTCGATGAGCCCTGGCCGGCCGGGACCGACGTGCCCGGCGCGGTGCTGGAGTCGGTGACCGCCGACCGGCACCGGGTGGTGTTCGTCCTGGCCGGGGCGGACGCCGGCGAGGTGGTCGCCCGGCTGGCCCGGATGGTCGTCCTGCGCGACATCTCGGTTCTTGAGCCCGACATCGAGGACGTGGTGGCCCGGCTCTACACCGACCGCTGATCGGCGCCGGACGTCGCGGGCACGGCGGTCAGCCAGGTGCCCACCGGCGACAGATTCCGGTCCCCGCCCAGCTGTCGGCGGTCATCGGCGGTGGTCGCTACTGTTGAGACCGGGTACGCTGCCGGCCCATCGTCATGCGGCAGCTGCACGCCGGGCCCCGGCGCCGTGATCGGTAGGGTTGAGCGGGTCCAGTGCCCGTGTAGTACGCCCCCCGGAGCCGCCCGATGCAGTCGACGACGACCCTCTCGAACCTGATCGCACCGCTGCCCGGATCCCCTGGTCGTCCACTGTTGACGTACTACGACGACGCCACCGGGGAACGGACCGACCTGACGGCGGCGGCGCTGGGCGGGTGGGCCGTGCGCACCGCCGGTCTGCTGCGCGACGGCTGTCGGCTCACGGCCGGCGACCGCGCCGCGGTGCTGCTGCCCCCGCACTGGCAGACCGCGGCCGTCCTGCTGGGCGCCTGGTCGGTGGGGGTCGCCGTGTCGTTCCGGTTGTGGGCGACCGCGGGCCTGGCCCCGGTCGGACCCGGCGCCGACGAACCCCTGGAGGCGGTCTTCGTCGCCCGCCGAAGGCTGGACAGTTGGCTGGAGGTGGTGCCGCAGGGCCGACACCGGTTCGTGCTGGGCCTGGACCCGCACGGTGCCCCGAGCGCCGACGTGCCCGCCGGATACCTGGACTATCTCGGCGAGGTCAGCCGGTTCCCGGACCACCTCCCGGCGCCCCGGCCACCCCGGCACACCGACCCGGCCAGCCCTGACGGGACCACCTACCAGCAGTGGGAGACCCTTGCCCGCGGTATCGCCGACTCGCTGAACCTGCGCCCCGGCGACCGGCTGCTGGTGGACGTCGCCGAAAACGAGGAGCCCCTCAAGTGGCTGCTGACCCCGCTGCTCGGTGGGGCGTCGGTCGTGCTGTGCGCCAACCTCGACCGGGCCCGTCTCGATGCCCGGATCGCCGCCGAAGGCGTCACCCACGTGCTCTAGCCCTGCCGGCACCGGGTCCACGGCGGCTTCCGGAGCTGGTCCAGTATTGGCGGATGCCCCCACCGAAGCGCACACCGGGCCGGGCCCTGTTATGGGATGTGACGGCGATCAGCGTCGCGATGATCGCGATAGGGGCGTCGTCCGGGGCTATCGCGAGCACCGCCGGCCTGCCGGTGGGCACCGGTCGCCATGTCGCTGGTGGTCTTCGCCGTGATCGGGTGCCCGATTCGTCGGTTCCGGGTGCCCGGTTCGGCGGTTCCGTCGGCGGTTCCGGGTTCGGCGGTTCCCGGTGTGGGCCGGTCCCCGGTGGGGGACCGGCCCACGCCGGTCTTCAGATCTTGGTGCCGAGCGTGACCCGGGGGTTCGGCATCCGCATCCGCCGGAAGGTGATGGCCCGCATGATGCCGTACAGGTAGAGAGAGCCCATCCGCTGGGTGGTTTCCGGGAACCGGGCGCGCACCAGCTTGCCGATCCGGCGGGCGATCAGGATGCTGTCGAGCACCACCCCGAGGGCGAGCGCCGCCCAGATCAGGTTGGAGGCGAGCCGCACCACCGGGGGCATGGCGGCCGAGGACCCGATCAGCACCA
>DASVVF010000474.1:0-5679 GCA_036386695.1 Catenuloplanes sp.
CGGCGGCTCCCCGGGCGGCCGTGGGGCCACCGCGACCGGCTCGGCGGCCCGTACCGGGGGCGCCGGATCGGTCGGCGAGGTGGTCGGCCGCGGCACGATGACCGGCCCGCCGGACGGTGGCGGCAGGAACGGGACGGTCGGTGGCCCCTCGCTGGCACCGTCCAGGGTGTGCGACCCCGCGGTGATCGCCGCGAGGGTGGGCAGGGAGGCCAGCGCGACCAGCAGGGCGACCACCAGGATGTAGCGGCGGGTCGGGCCGACCAGCCCGTCGGGGCGGTACGCGCCACTGAGGTCCCGGCGCAGCCGCTGCGGCTCCGGTCGCCTTCCGGTCGGCGGCGGGGCTGCCACGCCACCGTCAGCCAGGTTGTCGGCATCGTCCGGCACGGCGCGGGCTCCTCGTGGTCGGTGGGAGAGGAACCGACCGCCGGGGGCTGGCCAGCCGGGTTCACGGGTGCACCCGGACCCTCGATCAACGTCATGCGATCCAGCGATCCGAGCGGTTCCGTCCCACAGGGTGCGGCAGCACCGCCGACGACACCAGCAGACCGCTGCGTGTCTTTGTGCCGGTTTTCCGACTTATGCCTACCCGTATCCTCGGCGACCGCCGCATCGATCCATCGGCCGACGACCACTGTGATCAGAAGAGCCTGTGGGGGACGTCACCTTCTCTGCCAGTATGGAGGCGACGGCGACGCGGCCGTCGGCTGCCGGCTCCCCGCGGCAGCCGCGACGCGCAGCGGTCACTCCCGATCCAGGGCCCCCCAGGGGCAGTGGATCACCTGCCGCGCGGCAACCCACACCCGGGCTAGGCGCGGTCGACAAAGTCTGGACCGGCGGCACGTCGGCCAGGCGCCGAAGCTGCGCGGTCGGGACACCCCCGCTGCCGACGCAACACACGACAGGGAGATACGGATGGCGAACGGCGACCGCGGGCCCACGCCGCGGCTTGGTGGGCGGGCGGGCACTGATGCTCCCCCCGGCGGGCTCGTGCAACTGCTCACTCCCGACGGCGAGCGGATCGACAAGGTCACCGGTCTCGACGGCGTCGAGTACTCGGTCGACTTCACCGACGAGGAGTACCGGGGGCTGTACCGCGACCTGGTGGTCGTACGCCGGCTCGACGCCGAGGCCACCGCCCTGCAACGGCAGGGTGAGCTCGGCATCTGGGCCAGCCTGCTGGGTCAGGAGGCGGCCCAGGTCGGCTCCGGACGGGCGCTGCGACCCCAGGACATGGCCTTCCCCACGTACCGCGAACACGGGGTGCTGTACTGCCGCGGGATCGACCCGATCATGCCGCTGGGGCTGTTCCGCGGGGTGGATCAGGGTGGCTGGGACCCCAACGAGTTCAAGTTCAACATGTACACGATCGTGATCGGCGCGCAGACGCTGCACGCGACCGGCTACGCCATGGGCATCACCATGGACGGCAAGACCGGCGGCGCCGATGGCGAGGCGGTCATCGCCTACTTCGGCGACGGGGCCACCAGCCAGGGTGACGTCAACGAGGCGTTCGTCTGGTCCGGGGTCTTCAACGCGCCGATCGTCTTCTTCTGCCAGAACAACCAGTACGCCATCTCCGAACCCCTGGAGCGGCAGACCCGCATTCCGCTCTACCAGCGCGCCGCCGGCTTCGGCTTCCCGGGCGTACGGGTGGACGGCAACGACGTGCTCGCGTCGTACGCGGTGACCCGCGCCGCCCTCGAGCACGCCCGCCACGGGCAGGGCCCGACCCTCATCGAGGCGTACACGTACCGGATGGGCGCGCACACCACCTCCGACGACCCGACCCGCTACCGGATCTCCAGCGAGGTGGAGGCCTGGCAGGCGAAGGACCCGATCGCCCGGATGCGCGCGTTCGTGGACAAGCAGCAGATCGCCGACGCCGGCTTCTTCGCCGAGGTCGACGACGACGCCCGCCGCCAGGCGGTCAGCCTGCGGGAACGGGTGCTGGCGATGCCCGACCCGCAGCCCGTGACGCTGTTCGACCACGTCTACGCCGACGGGTCGCCGGAGCTCGACGAACAACGCGAGCAGTTCGCCCGTTACCAGGACTCGTTCGAGGGGAGTGCGCACTGATGGCCGAGACCCTCACCCTGGGCAAGGCGCTCAACCACGGCCTGCGCCGGGCGCTCGACCAGGACCCCAAAGTCGTGATCATGGGAGAGGACGTCGGCAAGCTGGGCGGCGTCTTCCGGATCACCGACGGGCTGCAGAAGGACTTCGGCGACGACCGGGTCATCGACACCCCGCTCGCCGAATCGGGCATCATCGGCACCGCCGTCGGGCTGGCCATCCGTGGCTACCGGCCGGTCTGCGAGATCCAGTTCGACGGGTTCGTCTACCCGGCGTACGACCAGATCGTCAGCCAGGTCGCGAAGATGCACTACCGGTCGCAGGGCAAGGTCAAGATGCCGATCGTCATCCGCATCCCGTTCGGCGGGGGGATCGGCGCGGTGGAGCACCACTCCGAGTCGCCCGAGGCCTACTTCGCGCACACCGCCGGGCTGAAGGTGGTCGCCTGCGCCAACCCGGCGGACGCGTACGTGATGATCCAGCAGGCCATCGCCTCCGACGACCCGATCGTGTTCCTGGAGCCGAAGCGGCGGTACTGGGAGAAGGGCGAGGTCGATCTGGCCACCCCGCTGGGCACCGCGTACCCGCTGCACGCGAGCCGGGTGGTGCGCCCCGGCACCGACGTGACGGTGCTGGCGTACGGGCCGATGGTCCGTACCGCCCTGGAGGCGGCCACCGCGGCCGCCGAGGACGGCCGCGAGTTGGAGGTCGTCGACCTGCGTACCCTCTCGCCGCTCGACCTGGACGCGGTCTACGAGTCGGTGCGGCGCACCGGGCGGTGCGTGGTGGTGCACGAGGCCCCCGGCAACCTGGGCATGGGTGCCGAGGTCGCCGCCCGGATCACCGAGCGCTGCTTCTATTCGCTGGAGGCGCCGGTATTGCGGGTGACCGGTTTCGACACCCCGTACCCGGCCTCCCGCCTCGAGGAGGAGTACCTGCCGGACCTCGACCGGGTGCTCGACGCCGTCGACCGTTCGTTCGGCTGGTGACGCCGATGTCACGGATCAAGGAGTTCACCCTGCCCGACCTCGGTGAGGGGCTGACCGAGGGGGAGATCCTGAAGTGGCTGGTGGCGGTCGGTGACACGGTCGAGCTGAACCAGCCGATCGTCGAGGTGGAGACCGCCAAGGCGGCCGTCGAGATCCCCGCCAAGTGGGCCGGGCAGGTCCAACGGATCTTCCATCAGGAGGGGGCGATGGTCGAGGTGGGCAGCCCGATCATCGCGATCGACACCGACCCTGGAGCGGCGCCCGACGCCGACGCGGAACCGGCCGAGGGCCTCATCGGCGGCGCCGCGCCGGGGGGCCGGACCGCGGTGCTGGTCGGTTACGGCCCGCGGACCACCTCGGCCAAGCGCCGACAACGCAAGAGCGTCGACGGTACGCCGGCAGCGCCGACCGGCCGGCCCCAGCCGGACACCGCGCCGTCGTCAGGGGCCCCCGTACCGGTCCGCCCGATGCCCGGTGGTCCTTCGGCGCCGGCCACCTCGCCGGTGGGGACGGTGACCGCGGCGCCGATCACGCGGCCGGCGCCGGTCGCGACTCCGGCAGCGGCACGGTCCGGGGTAGCGGTGGGGGCGTCGGCCACCGGCCAGGGCGGGTCGACTGTCGCCCGAGGCGACGGGTTGGTGCTGGCCAAGCCGCCGGTGCGCAAGCTGGCCCGGGACCTCGGGGTAGAGCTCGGCGCGGTGACCGGCTCCGGTCCGCTCGGTTCGATCACCCGTGCGGACGTCCAGCAGGCGGCGGCGGGAGCGGTGAGCGCGCCGGAGCCGGCCGGGGTCTTCGACGCCACGGTCCGCGAGCAGCGGGTGCCGGTCAAGGGGATCCGGAAGCTGACCGCGGACAACATGGTGGCGTCGGCGTTCACTGCCCCGCACGTCACCGAGTTCCTGACCGTGGACGTGACCCGCTCGATGAAGGCGCTGGACCGGCTCAGGGCCCAGCCGGACTGGCGCGACGTGCGGGTCTCCCCGCTGCTGCTGGTCGCGAAGGCGGTCCTGCTGGGTGTGGAGCGGTACCCCATGATCAATTCGAGCTGGTCCGGGGAGACCAACGAGATCGTGGTCAAGCGGTACGTCAACCTGGGTATCGCGGCGGCCACCGAGCGCGGCCTGATCGTTCCGAACATCAAGGACGCTGGTCGGCTCCCCTTGAAGGAGCTGGCCGACGCCCTCACCGGGCTGGTGCAGACCGCCAAGGCGGGTCGCTGCGCGCCGGCCGACATGTCCGGCGGCACCTTCACCATCACCAATGTGGGGGTCTTCGGGGTGGACACCGGCACCCCGATCCTGCCTCCGGGTGAGGCGGCCATCCTTGCCTTCGGCGCCGTGCGGAAGTTGCCGTGGGTACACAAGGGGAAGATCAAAATACGACAGGTGACGACCCTGGCGCTCTCCTTCGACCACCGCGTCATCGACGGGGAACTGGGCTCGAAGTTCCTGCGGGACGTCGGGGCGTTCCTGGCGGACCCGGAGGCGGCGCTGCTGGCCTGGGGCTGAACCACCGACCACAACGGCCGGTGAGCGCGGTACATCCGCACTCACCGGCCGTTTCTATGCCGAAGGAAGCAGCCAGCTGGAGCCGCCTTCTCCTACGATTATTAGGCTGGTGTTGCAGCTCACCGTCAAATCGTTTGTGCCCCCCGGGTCGTACGCGCTTCAATGGAGGAAGCCCAGAACGATGCGCGACAACCGAATAGCCCGGAAGAGAGCACTGTCATGACCATGATCGACCGTTTCCGCAGCCGCCGCGAAGCCGCCCGGCGCGCCCACACCATCAACCGCGCGCTGCGTTCCGCGAGCACCCCGCAGATGCGCGACGAGATCCTCCTCATCGCTCAGCGCTACTACGGCTGACGGCCCGGTGCCACGGCTGACGGCCCGGCACCGCTGCCCGCCCCGACGACCCGCCCGGCCCGCCCGGCGGGTCGTCATTGTCCCAGGCCCAGGCGCCCGAGACCGGTCCCTCAACTCCGGGATTCCGCCCTGCCACAACGCCCGGTACCGTGGGTCGCGGTCGCCATCCGACCGCACGGAGTGGGGCAGCCGTCGAAGGGCCCGCTCCGGACGGGCGGCGGCCGTTTCCTCCGCGGCACGTCCGCCCACAGCGGCCAACGCGCAGGAAGACCGCACGGCCGGTTCGCCCGGCGCTTACCCGGCCGGGAGGCGTCGTGTGGGCCCGGCACGGCCGACATGTGATGGAGGAATCGCATATGACGCCCGAGGGCCCGCCGCACACCGGCCGGGAGCCGGTCGAGGCCACGTCGGGCGCCGGTGAGCCGGCGCCTGCCGGTACCGCCGCGGGACGGACCTCCACCGGAGGGTGGACCGGCGCTGACCCGGTGGGCCCGGAGCCGGGCACCCCGGCTCCTGCGCCGCACCCGACCCGGGGCACCGCGTCCGTACCCGGCATCCGCAGCACGCCCGGGCCGTCCTGGTCGGCGCCACCCGCCGCCGCCGGGCACGTCACCGGGGGGCCCGCGGCGGCGGACGGGGCGACCCATCACCGTCCGGACTCATCGCCACCGGACGCCTACCCACCACCGGCGGTGCCCTACGGTTCGCCGAACTCCCCCAATCAGTTCGCCGTCCCCGCCGTCCCGTCGTTC
>DASVVF010000475.1:0-14388 GCA_036386695.1 Catenuloplanes sp.
ACCAGGACGGAGACCACGTTGTCGGCGCCTTGGCGCACCGCGCCGGCGGGGAAGGTGTAGGTCCGTTGGCCGGCGGTGGTGCTGCCGAGGAACCGCCCGTTCAGCCACACCGACCAGATGCCGGCCCGGCCGGTGATCGCCGACAGGTTGATGCCGGTCTGGCCGCTGTTGCCGGTGAAATGCCCGCGGTACCAGATGCTGCCGTAGTGGTAGCCGTAGTCGTCGGCGAACAGGATCGGTCGGGTGACCGGGGTGGTGGTGCTGTTGGAGGTGGTCTTGTTGGCCACCGTCCAGCCGGCGTCGTTGAAGGCCAACTGGGCCTCCGGCGACTCGGTGGAGTACTTCCAGGTGTTCAGGGCGGGCAGGGTGACCGGCCGGGGGGCCGCCAGGGCGCCCTGGCGGCTGCCGCTGGCGGTGGTCGTGGTGGCCAGCGCCGCGCCGTTCCAGGTGACCGCCCCGGCGGTGGAGAAGACCTCGAGGTCGCCGGCGGCGGCGACGTCACCGGTGAGGTTGACCCCCGCGCCGCTGACGGCGGCGCCGCGCAGCAGGTACGGGCCGCGGACCAGGACCGGCCCGGCGGTGGTGTCGTGCCGCCAGAACGTGGCGGCGGTCTCGTCGGTGCCGAGCAGCAGCAGCAACGGGCGGGCGCCGCCGGTGATCAGGACGCGGGCCAGCCCGCTGTGCGTGTAGTTCAGCCGTAGGTCGTCCGTGCTGGCGTTGTAGGTGCTGGTGACCGAACCGCTCAGGACGGTGACGGTGGGCTGGGTGGCGTACCGCAGCATGGTTTCGCCGGCCTGGCCGTTGCGGCCGTAGAGCAGCGCCACGTCCCGGTCGCCGATCTGGGCGTGGGTCATGATCTCCGAGGTGGAGTACTGCAGCTGCTGCGCGCCCATCCGGTAGTTCGCCATGATGATCTTCGAGTCCCGGCCGGCGAAGGTGATCGCGGTGCCGGCCTGGAACGGCACCCGGGGGTACGAGCCGGCCGCGCCGAGGTTGAGCGACATCGTGGTCGAGTCGGTGGTCGTCGACGTCGAGTCACGGTGCCGCAGGGTGTGGAACTGGGTGCCGGTGTCCGGGTTGACCCGGGCGGTGTCCTGGATGGCCGCCGAGCTCAGCGTGGCGGCGGTGGCGGCGTCGGTCTTGGTCAGCGGCTCGACCGCCTGGGTGAAGTAGCCGATCCGCTTGTCCTCGTCGTACTTGGCGCTCAGCTGCCGGCCCTCGGTGATCGCGGCGCCGTAGTCGTAGGAGGAGTAGACCTGCTGCGGATCGGGCTGCCACCCCCACGAGGTGCCGCCGTAGGCCATGTAGAAGTTCTGCTCGGTGACGCCCTGGGCGATGTTGTCCTTGTAGAACACCTTCTGGAACTCCACCCCGGTCAACTGTCGGCACCGGTCGTAGCCGGGGCCGCCCCACGGGTCGAAGGCGCCGCCCTGGAACTCGGCGATCCGCAGCGGGTGACCGGCGTAGCGGTACCTGGTGTAGTCCTGGGTGGGCCGCCACACCGTCGGGGTGGAGCAGTTGAAGCCCTGCGGGTACGAGTCCGGGCTGTCCACGTCCAGGCCGCCGACCCCGCTGATGAAGTTGTTGTTGTGGTTGCCGGTCAGCGGCACCGTGATGCCGTCGGCCCGGGCCCTGCGCTTGAGGTGCTCCATGTACTGGTCGGCCTGGGCGGTCCGGTCGTAGAACTCGTTCTCCACCTGGTACGACACCACCGTGCCGCCACCGTTGGTGACCTGGTGCCTGGCGATGATCGGGTTGATCCGCGACAGCCACTCGTCGGAGGCGGCCAGGTAGTCCGCGGCGTTGCTGCGGGCCCGGCCCGGCTGGGTGGTCAGCCACGCGGGGAACCCGCCGGAGTCGACCTCGGCGTTGATGTAGGGCCCGGGGCGGGCCATCACGTAGATGCCCACCTCGGTGGCGATGGAGAGCAGCTTGTCCACGTCGCGCACGCCGGTGAAGTCGTACACCCCGCGCTTGGGCGAGTGGTACGCCCAGCTGAAGTAGAGCGACGTGGCGTTGAAGCCGGCCGCCTTCATCTTGACCAGGGTGTCGCGCCACAGGTCGGGGCTGGGCAGCCGGAAGTAGTGGAACTCGCCCGACCAGAAGTAGACCCGTTTGCCGCCGATGAAGAAGGAGTAGCCGTCGAAGGTGACCGTCTGCGGCGCGGCGGCCGGCATCGCGGCCGGGGCGGCGGCGGGTGCCGTCGCCGGGGCGGCGGCGACCGGGTTGCCGCTGAGCACCAGGGCCGCCGCGGCGGCGAGGGCGACGAAACGGGCGGCGCGGCGCGGGACGCGGCGCCGCGTGGCGTGGTGACGCGGGCCGGATCGGCTCGCGGCGGAGGGGTCCAGCGACACGGGAACACCTTTCGGCCTGCGGCGACATGGGGCGCCGGGGCCCCGGTGTGCTGGCCCCCGGCCGCCCGCTCCCCATCGACGGGGATGAACTTGTTCGACAATGTCAGACGCCGTTCATCCACTCAATACATTGGAGCTGTTTTGTTCGACGGTCGGAAATCCTGCCGTGGGTTCGGACCACTGGCCCCCGAACATCCGATGTATCAGCGGTGCCCGGCCGGCGCCCCGCGCCCCCCGCCGCCGGGGGCGACCCGCAGTCGCTAAAGACATCTTGCTAAAGAGAACTTTCAAAAGTTAGCGTTAGGGTATGCCGCTGCCCGAAGTGAAGCTGACCGACGCGCGAACCCTGCGCGGTTACGCCCACCCGCTGCGGATGGCGCTGGTGGGCCTGCTGCGGCGAGCCGGCCCGCTGACCGCCACCCAGGCCGCCGAGCAGCTCAACGAGAGCGTGCCGAGCTGCTCGTTCCACCTACGCCAACTCGCCAAGTACGGCCTCGCCGAGCGGGTCGAGGGCGCCGACGCGCGGGAGCGGCCCTGGCGGGCGACCGCCATGACAACGTCGTGGGACAACGTCCCGGACGACCCGGCGACCCGGGCCGCGGCCAATCAGCTCAATTCCGTGATCCTGAACCACTACCTGGCACGGGCCCAGGCGTTCCTGGCCGAACGGGAGAACGAGCCCGCCGAATGGCAGGCACTGACCGGCTTCGGCGACACCCTGGTCTACCTGACCGCCAGCGAGTTGGCCGAGGTGGGCCGCAAGGTCGAGGCACTGCTCGCCGAGTTCGACGAACGCGGCACCGACCCGGCCACGCGGCCGGCCGGCGCCCGCGCCATCGGGCTCATCCACCTGGTCCTGCCCATGCCGCAGACGCCGGCGCCCTCGGACCGGCACGGCGGGCCCGGGCCGACCGGCGAAGTCGGGCCCACCACGACCAGGACGACGCCATGACCGAGACCGTCATCCCGCCGGTCGACCCGGTGCGTCGGCACCGCTGGGTACCGCGCCTGCTGGCGGCGGCGCCGTTTCGGCGCTACTGGTCGGCCCAGACCGTGTCGCTGGTCGGCGACCAGATCTCCGCCCTGGCCATGCCCCTGCTGGCCGTGCTCAGCACCGGGGCCGGGCCGGCCGAGATGGGTTATCTGACCGCCGCCGCGCTGCTGCCGAACCTGCTGTTCTCCCTGCTCGCCGGCGCCTGGATCGATCGCTACCCGCGTCGCCGCCGCATAATGATCATTTCGGACGTGGGGCGGGGGCTGCTCCTGGCCACCGTGCCGGCGGCGTACCTGCTGGACCTGCTCACCATGGAACAGCTCTATGTGGTGGCGTTCCTGTCCGGCACCCTGGCCGTGCTGTTCGAGGTCTCGCACAGCACCCTGTTCGTGGCCCTGGTGCCCAAGCAGCAGTACATCGAGGCCAACACCCTGCTCAACGGCAGCCGGGCGATGGCCGCCGTGGCCGGCCCCAGCGCCGGCGGCCTGCTGGTGCAGCTTCTCACCGCACCGGTCGCGCTGCTGGCCGACGCCGTGTCGTACCTGGTCTCCGCCGTCTTCCTGAGCCGGATCCAACCCGTCGAGCCGCCCCCGTCGCAGGAGCGCGGACTCGGCCTCGGCCAGGGGCTGCGCTTCATCGCCCGCTCCCGGCTGCTGCGCGCCATCCTGCTCGGCACCACCACCCTCAACCTGTTCAACTACATGTTCGCCGCGCTGTTCGTCCTCTATGTCAGCACTGAGCTGGCCGTCTCCCCCGGGATGCTCGGCGCGGTGATCGGGGCGGGCGCCTTCGGCGCGCTGCTCGGCGCCGCGATCACCGGCCGGCTCGCGCGCCGGTTCGGCATCGGCTGGACATTGATCGTCAGCTTCGTGGCATTCCCGGCCCCGCTGCTGCTCGTCCCGCTCGCCGGCGGCCCCACCGCCCTGGTCCTCGCGCTGCTGTTCGCCGCCGAGTTCCTGTCCGGCCTGGGTGTCATGATGCTCGACATCACCGCCGGCTCGGTGCAGACGGCGGTGATCCCCGACGCGCTGCGCGCCCGGGTGTCCGGGGCGCAACGCACCATCAACTACGGCATCCGGCCGATCGGCGCATTGCTGGGCGGCACCTGTGGCACGCTGCTGGGCGTGCGACCGACCTTGTGGATCGCCGCCGTCGGCGCGGTCCTGGGGATCCTCTGGGTCCTTCCCTCGCCGGTCCGCACGCTGCGGGAACTGCCGGACCAGGACACCAGCGGCTGAGCCTTTTGTCGGATTTTGGCGAAGGCCTGGGTTGACCCGGCACCAGCGGGTAGAGAGGACAGATGGCCGTCCGCCCTGACGACGCACGCCTTGAGCTGACGTCGTACCGGTCATCGGACCCCGACGCGATCGAGAGCTTCTGGGTCGACCGGGTGCGGGCCCGGGTGTCGTTCGACCGCACGGTCAGCACCGCCGCCGCGTTCGACTTCGCCTCGGCCGCACTCGGCCCGTTCGCCGTGGGCTCGCACCGACCGCACACCGACTTCCGCATCCGCGACGACGTCGAGAACTTCTACCTGTTCACCACCGCCCGGGACGGATACACCGGTTACACCCGACGCGGGGTCGAACACCGCACCGGCGCCGGTCGGGCGGTGGCCTTCGGGCCGGGCCACGGCCCCCCCACGGTCCATTCCGCCGGCGGCAGCGACCTGTCGTGGCTGCGGATCGAGTCGTGGGCCCTGGAGCGTCACCTGGAAACCCTGCTCGGCCGCCCGGTCGTCGGCCACGTCGGGCTGGCACCCCAGGTCGACCTGCACCGCGGCCCAGGCCGGACCTTCCTCCCGCTGTTCGAATTCATCGTCGCCCAGGCGAGCGCCGCCGACAGCGTCCTGCACCACCCCATGGTCGCCGGAGCGCTGTTCGAGGCGGTGCTCACCGGGATGCTGCTGGCAACCGACCACCCGTACCAGGACGCCCTGCGCCAACCCGCGCGGCCGGCCGGCCCACGGTCGGTGAAACGGGCCGTCGACGCCATCCAGGCCGATCCGCGGCAGCCGTACACGGCCGCTTCCCTGGCCGAATTGACCGGGTGCGGCGTGCGGACCCTGCAGGCGGGCTTCCGGCTGCACCTGGGGATGTCACCGATGACCTACCTGCGGGAGGTGCGCCTGACCCGGGCGCACCAGGACCTGCGACGCGACCCCATGGTCGGCGTCGCCCAGGTCGCCGCCCGGTGGGGGTTCACCCACCTCGGGCGCTTCGCCGCCGCCTATGCCGCCAGGTACGGCACCCTCCCCTCGCACACCCGACGCGCCCACTGAGCCGGCCAGCGGTCTTGTCAGTCGACCGGGGCGGATCGTAGGGTCCGGGGCGGCATCGGAGCTTACCGATGGCACCCCCTGGGGAGGAAACCGATGATGCACTCCGCACGCTGGACCGCTCGGCGCCGGACGGTCCTGGCCGGCGCGGGCGCCGTCGCGGCGGCCACCGCGCTGCCCCGCCCGGCGGCCGCGACAACCGGGTCCGCCGCGCCCGCCGGCGCACTGACCCTCTGGTACGACGAGCCGGCCACGTCCTGGGAACGGCAGTCGCTGCCGATCGGCAACGGCGCCCTCGGCGCCGCCATCTTCGGCGGGGTCGCCGCCGACCGCATCCAGTTCAACGAGAAGACCCTCTGGACCGGCGGCCCCGGCTCGACCGGCGGCTACGACGGCGGCAACTGGCGTCAGCCACGACCGGACGCCATCGCCCGGATGCAGCAGGCGATCAACGACCGGGTCCGGGTCGGCGCCCGGGAGGTCGCCGGCGCCCTGGGTCAGCCACGCGTCGGCTACGGCAGCTTCGTCAGCTTCGGTGATCTCGCCCTGGCCCTGACGGCCGCGCCGAACGTGGTCGAGGAATACCGCCGCGAGCTGGACATCTCCCGCGCCGTGGCCCGGGTGTCGTACCTCGGTGACGGGGTCCGCTACCAGCGTGAGTATTTCGCCAGCCACCCCGACCAGGCGGTGGTGGTGCGGCTGTCCGCCGACCGGCCGGCGATGATCGGGCTGACCATCCGCGTCAGCGCCCCCACCAACCGGACCCAGACGATCACCGCGACCGGCGGCCGGATCACCCTCGCCGGCGCGCTGACCGACAACGGGTTGCGCTTCGAGGCGCAGGTTCGGGTCCTGCATTCCGGCGGCACCCGGACCGACGGCGCGGACGGCTCGGTCACCGTGGCGGCCGCCGACAGCGTGACGCTGATCCTCACCGCCGCAACCGACTACGCCGACCGGTACCCGACATACCGCGGCGCCGACCCGCACCGGGCCGTCACCGCGGCCGGCGACCGGGCCGCCCGCCGCCCGTACCAGCTGCTGCTGGCGGCCCACCTGCGCGACCACCGGGCGCTGTTCCGCCGGGTGACGCTGGACATCGGAGCGCAGGTGCCCGACCTGCCCACCGACGACCTGCTGCGCCAGTACCAGGGCGGCGCCTCGCCCGCCGACCGGGCGCTGGAGTCGCTGTTCTTCCAGTACGGGCGCTACCTGCTGATCGCCTCCTCCCGCCCCGGGCCACGGGGGCGGACCCTGCCGGCCAACCTGCAGGGGGTGTGGAGCCACCACCCCGAACGGGCACCATGGGGGGCGGACTACCACACCAACATCAACCTGCAGATGAACTACTGGCTGGCCGAGACGACGAACCTGAGCGAGACCACCGGGCCGCTGTTCGACTTCGTCGACGCGCTGCGCGCCCCCGGCCGGGTGACCGCCCGCGAGATGTTCGGCAACCGCGGCTGGGTGGTGCACAACGAGACGAACCCGTTCGGCTTCACCGGCGTGCACGACTACGCCAGCGCGTTCTGGTTCCCCGAGGCCGGCGCCTGGCTGGCCCAGCACCACTACGAGCACTACCGGTTCACCCGCGACGAATGGTTCCTGCGCCGGCGGGCGTACCCGGTGATGAAGGAGCTGGCCCAGTTCTGGCTCGACGAACTCGTGGTCGACCCGCGCGACGGCAAGCTGGTCGTCTCGCCGAGCTTCTCCCCCGAGCACGGCGACTTCTCCGCCGGCGCGGCGATGTCCCAGCAGATCGTCTGGGACCTGCTCAGCAACGTGGTCGAGGCCGCCGGCATCGTGGGTGACCGGGCCTTCGGCGCGCAGGTGGCCGACGCCCTCGCCCGGCTGGACCCGGGCACCCGGGTCGGGTCCTGGGGTCAGTTGCAGGAGTGGAAGGTCGACTGGGACGACCGGACCGACACCCACCGGCACGTGTCACACCTGTTCGGGCTGCACCCGGGGCGGCAGATCTCCCCGCTGACCACCCCGGATCTGGCCCGCGCCGCCGAGGTGTCGCTGCGGGCCCGCGGCGACGGCGGCACCGGCTGGAGCAAGGCCTGGAAAATCAACTTCTGGGCCCGGTTGCACGACGGCGACCACGCCCACACCATGCTCAGCGAGCAGCTCAAGGGAAGCACCCTGAGCAACCTGTGGGACACCCACCCGCCGTTCCAGATCGACGGCAACTTCGGCGCCACCGCCGGCATCGCCGAGATGCTGCTGCAGAGCCACGGCGACAGTGTCCACATCCTGCCGGCGCTGCCCGCCGCCTGGCCCACTGGGCGGGTCACCGGCCTACGGGCCCGCGGTGACCTCACCGTCGACATCCGCTGGTCGAACCGGACCGCCGAAACGGTCACCATCACCGCCGGTCATGCGGGGCGGGTGACGCTGCGCAGCAGCATCTTCGCCGGCGAATTCACCATTGTGGACAGTTGGACCCGCCGGCCGGTCCGGGTGCGCTCCGACGGCGACCGGGTCAGCTTCGTCGCCCGCCCCGGCCGCCGCTACCTCGCCACCGCCACCGGATGACAGCGATCCGGCCAGCCGCCCGGGGGTGACCCCCCCGAGCGGCTGGCCGGGTCGACGGGGTGCCGGCTGAGCCGCGTCCGATCGGCTGTCAGCCCCGTTCGATCAGGCGTCAGCCCCGTTGGATCAGGCGTCAGCCGCGTTCAACCAGGCGTCAGCCGCGTTCGATCAGATGCCCGACGATGTCCGGACCGGTCATCGCCATGCCGGAGCCGTCGCGGCGCGGGTCCGGCACCGGCAGCGCCATCGGCTCGCCGGTCCGGGTCGCCCCCGCCGGCCGTGGCCCCACCCACGCCACGGCGAGCCGGGTCTCGCCGCGCAGGAACCGCTGGGCCCGCACCCCGCCGGTCGCCCGACCCTTGGCCGGGTACCCGGCGAACGGGGTGACCTTCACGCTGGCGCCGGTGGAGGTGACCACCATCGGCTCACCGTGCGCCGGGTCCTGCGTCGTGACAGCTCCGAAGAACAGCACCTGCGCGCCACCGGGCAGGTTGACGCCCGCCATGCCGCCACCCTTGAGGCCCTGCGGACGCACCAGCGCCGCACCGAACCTCAACAACGCCGCGTCGGAGGTCACGAAGACCAGGGTCTCGTTGGCGTCGGTCAGCCAGGTGGCGCCGACGACCTCGTCGCCGTCCTTGAGCGCGATCACGTCGAACTCGTCCGCCCGCACCGGCCATTCCGGCGCGCACACCTTCACCACCCCCTGCCGGGTGCCCAGCGCCAGCCCGGGCGAGGCGGGATCCGGCTCGCCGAGCGGGGCCAGGCCGACGACCCGCTCCCCCGGCCGCAACGGCACCAGCTCCGAGGCCGACATCCCCCCTCGCAGCGACACCGTGCCGGCCTGCTCCGGCAACACCGGCAACGGCAGCACGTCGGTCTTGAACGCCCGCCCCGCGCTGGTGACCAGCAGCACCTGACCCCGGGCCGTCGAATGGACCAGGGTCCGCACCGTGTCGTGCCGGGTCCGGCCGTTGCGGCGGCGGGCCTCGGAACTCTCCTCCGACTCGGCGGCGGTCCGGGCGACCAGCCCGGTCGCGGACAGGATCACCTGGCACGGGTCGTCGGCGACCTCCAACGGACCGGCCGGCGCCGACGCGGCCAGCACCTCCTTGAGGTCGCCGTCGATCAGGGTGGTCCGCCGCTCGGTCCCGAACTCCTTGACCACCGCGGCCAACTCGGCGGAGACCACTTTGCGCAGCACCGCCTCGTCGTCGAGGATGCTGGACAGCTCGGTGATCTCGCCGCGCAGCCGGTCCCGTTCCGCCTCCAGCTCGATCCGGTCGAAGCGGGTGAGCCGGCGCAACGGCGTGTCCAGGATGTACGTCGCCTGGATCTCCGACAGGCCGAACTGGCTCATCAGGCCCTCCTTGGCGGCCTGGGCGTTGTCGCTGGCCCGGATCAGCCGGACCACCCGGTCGATGTCCAGGAGTGCGACGAGCAGACCCTCCACCAGGTGCAGCCGGTCCTGTCGCTTGCGTCGGCGGAACGTGGTCCGGCGGGTCACCACCTCGTAGCGGTGTGCCAGGAACACCTCCAGCAGCGCCTTGAGGCCCAGGGTCTGCGGCTGCCCGTCCACCAGAACCAGGTTGTTGACCCCGAACGACTGCTCCAACGGGGTCAGCCGGTACAGGTCGGCCAGCAGGGCCTGCGGGTTTACCCCGACCTTGCACTCGACCACCAGCCGGGTGCCGTTCTGCCGGTCGGTCAGGTCCTTCACGTCCGCGATGCCCTGCAGCCGCCGGGTCTTGTTCACCTCGTCGGTGATCTTCTCGATGATCTTCTCAGCGCCGACGCCGTACGGCAGTTCGGTCACGGTGATCGCCTGTCGCCCCCGGCTGCCCTCCAACGGGCCGATCTCCACCCGGGCCCGCATCCGGACCACCCCGCGTCCGGTCTCGTAGGCCTTGCGCACCTCGTCCAGGCCGAGCAGCAGCCCGCCGGTCGGCAGGTCCGGGCCCGGCACGAACTCCATCAGCCGGTCCAGGGTGGCGGTCGGATGCATGATCAGCCAGCGGGCGGCGGCGACCACCTCGGCGAGGTTGTGCGGGATCATGTTCGTCGCCATCCCGACCGCGATCCCGGAGGTGCCGTTGACCAGCAGGTTCGGGAACGCCGCCGGCAGCACCGTGGGCTCCTGCAGCGACCCGTCGTAGTTCGGGCGGAAGTCGACGGTGCCCTCGCCCAGCTCGCCGACCAGCAGCATCGCCTCACGCGACATGCGCGCTTCGGTGTAACGGCTCGCCGCCGGTCCATCGTCCGGAGACCCGAAATTGCCGTGCCCGTCGATCAACGGCACATTCAGCGAAAAGCCCTGGGCCAGTCGCACCATCGCGTCGTAAATGGCGGTGTCGCCGTGCGGATGGTACTTACCCATGCAATTGTGAACGACGAAACCTTCCGCCACGAAGGCGTGGTCCTCGGTGCCCACCTGGATATCAAACGTGGTGTCCGCCGCTACGGGTTCGACCGACTCGACCCGCAGGAACGAACATTTGCCCAGGTGGAACCTGGAGAACTCGGCCATCATCGCGCGGCCGGGCAGCCGGTCGTTGCCCTGCTTGCCGCCGTACCGGTAATCGATCTCGGCGGCCTCGCGGAGGTCGCTCCACTTGTACGGGATCTTTACGAAACAGAGCAGGGCCGATGCCAACTGCGCCGCGTCCCGGCCAGTGATGGAGAGGCCGAAGAGTGTTTTCCCGGTCGAGGTCGGACCGGACGACCAGTGATGGCCGTGGATTCCCAGGTCCGCCAGCATCGAGTAGACCTGCCGGACGACATGAGGGCTGGTGCTCACATAAACGATTTCCCGCTGCCGTTTGCGTACGTACCCGTCGCCGTCGAACAGCCCTGCGAGAAACGGCAGCCAGGCGGAGCGGTTATTGAGCACGTCAGCAGGGATGAACTTCGCATCGCTACGGGGCCTGCCAACTTCCAGCAGGCCGTCGTGCCGGCTGAAGGTGACGATGTGCCGATCCCGGTGCGCGGGATTCTTCGCTGTGCGCTTTCCGCGGGATACGTTCACTCCGCTCTCGATGGCCCAGGCGTGCGCGGCGTCGAGCGGTTCCGGGTCACACATGTGTATCCGGATTCGTCCGTCGGCGGCTCGGGAGCGGTCGACGGCAAAACCCTCCGCCAGGACAAGGCCACGAACGTAGTCGTACAGGCCGCGCCCATCGCCATCGGGCTGCCCCTGGCGACGGGCACCGTACCCGACGGTCAGGCTACCGACGAGGTCGCGCGCCTCGGTCCAGCGGGTCTGGAAATCGTCGTCCACCGTGCGGAAACGCTGGCCCGGTGTCACCAGCATGGTATGGCCGTTGCTCCAGGTCACCCGGACGAGCTCCGACGTGGGATTTTCGTAGACCTCCACCACCGGCGCCGGAACCCCGTGGTGGTCGAGCACCTGATCGCCGATGCGCACGTCTTCGATGGCCCGCAGTCCGGTGGGGGTGGAGACCAGCGTGCCGCGGGTGAAGCAGTCGCCCACCACCCGGGCGGACTTCACGTGACCGCGGTCGGGGCGGTAGCCCTGCTCGCTCATCGAGTAGAGGATGCGCCGGTGCACCGGCTTGAGCCCGTCGCGGGCGTCGGGCAGGGCCCGGGAGTGGATGACCGAGAAGGCGTACTCCAGATAGGAGTCCTCGACCTCGGTGACCAGCGGGTTGTCCAGGACCCGCGCGCCCGCCTGGTCGAAGGCGGACAGGTCGGCCTGCGATGGGGTGCCCTTGCGGCGTGCCATTACTCAGCGTCTCCTCGACGACTGCGGGGGTCTCCCGCTCTGCGGTTTCCTGCTGTGCCGGCGGCCCGGGCCCGGCGTCAGGCGTCGATCGTCTCCTGGTCGACGCGGCCGGCCGAATCGATCAACCAGTTTCGGCGAGGTTCCACCTTTTCGCCCATGAGCAGCTCCAGGACCCGTTCCGCGGCCTCGGCGTCGGTCAGGGTGATCCGTCGCACGGCGCGGGCGGCCGGGTTCATCGTGGTGTCCCACAGTTCGTCCGCGTCCATCTCACCGAGCCCCTTGAACCGGGGAATGGGCGTGACGACCTGTTTGCCGGCCCGCTCAAGCCGGGCCACCGTGGTGGCCATCTCGGTCTGGGTGTAGGTGTAGATCGTCTCCGGGTTGCGGCCCTTCACCATCACCTTGTGCAACGGCGGAACAGCGGCGAACAGCCGACCGGACTCGATGACCGGCCGCATGTACTTGGCGAAGAGGGTGATCAGCAACGTCCGGATGTGCGAGCCGTCCACGTCGGCATCAGCCATGATCAGGATGCGGCCGTAGCGCAGCGCGGACAGATCGAAGGTACGACCCGATCCGGCGCCGAGGACCTGCACGATCGCCGAGCATTCCGTGTTGTCCAGCACCTGCTGCAGGTTGGCCTTCTGGACGTTGAGGATCTTGCCGCGGATCGGCAGGAGGGCCTGGTACTCCGAGGAGCGGGCCAGCCGGGCGGTGCCCAGCGCGCTGTCCCCCTCGACGATGAACAACTCGCTGCGGTCCACCCCGGTGGACCGGCAGTCCACCAGCTTGGGCGGCATCGAGGCACCCTCAAGGGCGGTCTTGCGGCGGGCCGCGTCCTTCTGGTGTTTCTGGGTCAGCCGGACCCGGGCCGCGTCCACGATCTTCTGCAGGACGGTCCGCGCCTCGGTGCGGGTCCGCCGGTCGTCGACCCAGGCCCGGATGAACTTCTCGACCACCGCCTGGATCACCCGGGTGATGCCGGCGGTGGACAACTCGTCCTTGGTCTGCGAGGTGAACTGCGGTTCCGGGATGCGCACATGGATGACGGCGGTCATCCCCTCCAGGATGTCCTCCAGGATCGGCGCGTCCTCCTTGGGCTTGAGCAGGCCCCGGGCACCTTTGATGGCGTCGGTCAGGGCGCGGACCAGCGCCCGCTCGAAGCCCTTGCGGTGGGTGCCGCCGTGCACGTTACGGATGGTGTTGCTGAAACACTCGACCGTCCGCTCGTAGCCGGTACCCCAGCGGAACGCCACCTCTATTTCGGCCCGGCGCTCGACGTTCGACTGCATCACGCCGGCGGAGTCCGCCGCGTTCTCCTTGTAGGTGCCCTCCCCGGTGATGAGCAGGGTGGCGGACACGGCCTTGTCCGATGCCGGCGTCAGGAAGTCCACCATGTCGGTCAGGCCGTGCGGGAAGTGGAAGGTCTCCTCCCGGGGCGCCTCGCCGGTGTGGTCACGCAGCACGTAGGTGACTCCGGGCACCAGGAAGGCGGTGTTGCGGACCTTGGTGCGGACCGCGTCGACCTCGAGCACCGCGCCGGTCTCGAAGTACCGGGCGTCGTACCAGTACCGGATCGAGGTGCCGGGGGCCTCGCCGCGCTTCATCTTGCGCAGCACCCGCAGGCCGGACTGCGGGGTCAGGGTGGCGGTGGGGCCGGGCCCGTCGAAGACGCCGGGCACACCGCGTTGGAACGACATCTGGTAGACGTGTCCGTCCCGCTTGACGGTCACGTCGAAGCGGTGGGACAGGGCGTTCACCGCGGAGGCGCCCACCCCGTGCAGGCCACCGGAGGTCTTGTAGCCGGAACCACCGAACTTGCCGCCGGCGTGCAGCCGGGTGAGGACCAGCTCCACCCCCGAGATTCCGGATTTCGCGTGGATGTTGGTCGGGATCCCCCGGCCGTTGTCGTCGACCTGGACGGATCCGTCGGGGTGCAGGGTGACCTCGACCAGGGTGGCGTAGCCGGCCACGCCCTCGTCGGTGGAGTTGTCCAGGATCTCGTTGACCAGGTGTCCGACCCCGCGGCTGTCGGTGGAACCGATATACATGCCGGGCCGCTTGCGGACAGCGTCCAGCCCCTCGAGGTGCGTGAGGTCGTCGGCCCCGTAGAGGGCCTCGGGCTGCGCAGTCACCTGGTTGTACTCCCCAGATCGTGGCGGTGGACGTGCCGTTTCGTGAGCATGATCGCGCAGGGGGGACCGGCGCGACGCCTCCGCGAGCCTAGCCGGGTGCCGGGCGGCCCAGACGGAGCCCCGTGCTCCAGCGCGGGTCCGGCGGGAACGGGGGGTCGCTCACCCCGGTCGCGGGCAGCGCCCGCCGTCATGCCGGGAACGGCATTATGCGCCGCGTGTCGCGGTGGCCGCCGCCACACCACCCGGGGGGCCCCGCGCGCCGGAGGTCAGCTGTTGTCGCCGCCGGTCCGTGCCTCGTCCAGGGTCGCCCGGGCGGTCGGCCCGCCGGAATCGGCGGGGGTGTGCGGGGG
>DASVVF010000476.1:0-3766 GCA_036386695.1 Catenuloplanes sp.
CCCGGCACACCGGCGAGCCGCCGGCGGCCGCCCCGAGAGCCGCCGGCACCCACCTGGGGACACCCCGGGGGAACCCGGGCCGACGACACCAGTTTCACCCGTCCAGGTGACAGTGCGACCCGGCCGGCGAACCCGTCCAGGTGACGCCGTCCGCGCCCGCGTCCCGGCTCAGGCCCGCGACCGCTGCCGGCCGCGCCCGGCGCCCCGGACCGGAACGGCGGCCGGTGCGGCGGCCAACCCCGCGGCGTGCTGTGCCCAGGTCGGCAGGGTCGCCGCCGCCCGTACCCCCGCGCTGCGCATGGCGTTCCGCAACGTCGCCTCGTCGCACTGGGCCAGCTGCTCGAAGCTTCGGATACCGGCGGCGTGCAGCGCGCTGGCGGCCTTGGGACCCACGCCCGGGATGCGCCGGAAGTCGTCCGGGCCGGCCGACGCGGCCGCGGCAGTGCCGGCAGGGGCGTCCACGCCCGCTGCGTTGACCCCCACCAGGACGGGTTCGGTCAGCAACGCGGTTGCATCGGCGTCGGCCCGGGTCCCGGACTCCGCCGCCAGAACGACGGGCTCCGCACTGTGGTGCCGGTCAGCGCGGTCGTCGGCGTCAGCGCGGTCGGCGGCGTCAGCGCGGTCGTCGGCGTCAGCGCGGTCGTCGGCGCCCCCGCGATCGGTCAGGTCACTGCGGTCGTCGAGGTCACGGCGGTCATCAGCGGCGGAGAAGGTCAGGACCGATCTCGACTGGGTGGGAATGGAGGCAGCCGGTGTGGCTTCGACGGATGCCCCGGCAATGCGCTCGTCGGTCGCGGCCGACCCCTCGTTGGACAACGCCACCCCACTGCTCCGCGTCGCGACGGCCGGGTCGCTGTCCACACCGGCGGACCCGATGGTCACCGCGTCATCCGCCCGGAGGACGGATTCCGAGGTGTCAGTGGTCAGCTCGGCCGGGCCCCGGTCAGCTGGCCGCTCGGTTTCGGCGGCGGAGACGTGAGCCGGTTGCTCCGTGACCGCTGCCCGGGCGGGATACCCCGCCGGGGCTGCGCTCCCGGCCTCCTCCGTTGTCGCCGGGGACCGGTCCGCTCGGTCCGTGGACGACGCCGGCTCGGTAACAGCGGCCGGCGCCGAAACGAGAACCGGCTCGGGGGCCTGGGCGGGGCTGGCTGCCGGCGTCCGGTCCTGGGCCGGTGCCCTGTCCATTGCCGGGGGAGCCTGCGGGGTCGCCGACGGCGACGCGTCGGAGGTCGGAGCCGGGACGGCGCTCGCCGTCACAGCCGGGGTCGGGGTCGCGCCGGCGGTCCGGGCTGGTTCGGCATGCCGCCCGGCCGCGGAGCCACCGCCGGCGCCGTCCGGGGTGGACCGGGGCGCGCTGACCGCGGTCGGCTGGTGGACCGGCTTGGTCGAGGCCGCCGGGCCGGGTTCACGATGCCGGCCGAGTCCCTCACCGGACTTGGCGGCGCCTACCGAACGTAGCCGTCGACCCTGTACGAGCCACCCGATGATGACACCGAGCAACAGCGCAAGGACAAGGAGCAGCAGCTCCCCCAGGGACCACGACACGGCAAACCTCCTAGACGACGATGGTGGTGGAGCACGAGGTTAAACCCGCGCAGCTTCCCACAGGGCCCCGACGTGGTACCGCTCACCCCGTAGGGTTCCGGTCCGGCCGCCCGGCACGGGGCGAACACCTCGATGGGTGCCCCGACGCTCACCCTGCGTATGCCGTCCTAGGATGATGGTGCCGGGCGGCGCAGGGGCGGGCGGGCGGTGGCCGCGGTCATGCGGGGTCGTCAGCCCGGTGCGCTGGCCCAGGGTCCCATGCCGCGGACCCTGGTCGGTTGGATCCGGATCACGTAACCCTCCGGCGGGTTGGGCATCGGTGGGAACTCGGTGCCCGGACCGACATAGCGCTGGGCGAGTTGGCGCAGCAGGGCGGGTGCGCCACCCTCCTCGATCCGGGCGGTGCCCTCGACCACCAGGTAGTTCTGCATGCCGTACTGGTCGCCTTCCGCCTCAATGGACAATGCCACCCGGGCGTCCCGGCGGATGTTGCGGACCTTCTGGTCGACGCCCAGCTTGCCGATCACGATCTCGTCGTCGGCGAGCCCCACCCAGACGATGGTGACCTGCGGGCTGCCGTCCTTGTTGATGGTCACCAGATGCGCGAGGCGGCCTGACTCGATCACCGCTCGGGCGGACTCGGGGATATCCATGCTGCACCACCCTTTCCGGTGGATACCGTAGCCGTCGAACCGGGCGACCGGGCCCACCTGGACCATTTCCGGGCGCGTCGCCTGGCCGGTGAGCGATCACACCGGTCGACGGCACCCCGCGCACACCGGGATCCGCCTACCCGCCGAGGGGATGCACCACGTCGCGCAGGAGGCAGAATCAACCGGTGACGACGGTGCGCGGCGGAGAGGGGCGGGTCGATGTTCCCGATCCGGCGGACGCTGACCGTGGTCGGGCTGACGGCGGCCGCCGTCGTCGCCGGGTCGGGGGTGCGGCTGTCGCCCGGGCCCGCCAGCGTGACGATCCACCCGGTCGCCGACACGACCGCGACCGAGGTCAGCCAGGACGGCGACAACGGCCCGAAGACGACGCTGGCCAGTTGCCCACAGCTGTGTGACGGCAACCCGAACGCCGGGCGTCAGGCGGTTCTGGAGTTCGAGGTCCGCGACCTGCCACCCGACGCCGTCGCGGTGCGGGCGAAACTGCGGGTGTACACCTGGCGGCGACAGCCGGCCCGGGTCGTCGCGCACGTCGCGACCGGCGGTGCCCGGGCCGTCGGGAGGACCGGTCCACCGACCCTCGGAGCGGCGCTGGATGTCCGCGACGCCGTCCGCCGCGGCTACAACGACTGGGACGTCACCGCGGCCGTGCGGCACAACGGGACGTACACCTTCGCGCTGCGCCAGGAAACCACCCCGACCCGGGTGTACTGGGCGTCCCGGGAGCACCGCGACCCGGCCCTGCGGCCCGAGCTGGTGGTGTCGTACCGGGGCACGGCGCGCCCGCCGGATCTCCCGGACGGGGGGCGGTCGGCGACCACCGGCCCGCCGGGGCCGGTCGACCCCGGGCCGGTCAGCCCGCAGCCGGGTGACCCGCAGGCGCGTGACCCGCAGGCGGTCAGCCCGCAGCCGGCCCCGTCGGGCTGGCGGCCGGTGTGGTCGGACGAGTTCAACGACACCACTGTGGACCGCTCGGCGTGGAACATCCGCGACAATGAGGCCCGCGACGTGGACCGCGGGTGCAACACCGCCCGGGCGGCGAACGTCTTCGAGGGTGCCGGGGTGTTGACCATCCGGGCCCTGCGGGAGACCGTGACGTGCGGTGCCCAGCGGCGTGCGTACACGCAGGGATACCTGGACACGATCGGACTAGCCTCGTTCACGTACGGCCGCTTCGAGGTGCGGGCGAAGTCCCCGACCCGGCCGGACTCCTCACGGGGGCTGTGGCCGGCTTTCTGGCTGCGGCCCGACGACGGCGGCCGGGGTGAGATCGATGTGGTGGAGCTTCCCGGTGGGCCGCAGTACCACCACGCCGTCACCCAGGCGATCTTCTACGACTACACGCCGGTCAAGCAGGACAACCGGTACCCGATGCCGGCCGGCCACCCGGCGGACGGCTTCCATGTCTACACCGTGCAGTGGGAGCCGGGTTCGCTGCGCTGGTACGTCGACGGGCGGCAGGTGTACCACCGCGACCGGGGCACCACACCGTGGTTCGACGAGGCGTTCAGTCGGCCCTTCAACCTGCGGCTGAACCTGCAGGTCGGTGG
>DASVVF010000477.1:0-7875 GCA_036386695.1 Catenuloplanes sp.
CGTCGGACTCGAAATGCCGGTAGTTGATCGGCAACCGGACACAGTTGACCCCGAGTCGGGCCAGCAACGCCGCGTCGGCGTCGTCGAAGAACGTGGTCAGCAGCCGGTCGAAGAACAGCTCCGCCCGCTCGGCGCCGAGCGCGCCGGCAACCGCCTGACGCATCAGCGTCTCGGTGGCCGGGTAGCCGGTGATGAAGTTCTCCATGTTGAGCCAGCCGCCGAGGCCGACGCCGCGCAGCACGACGGCGGCACCGGCGGCGTCGACGATCCGGGCGCCGTCGGTGCGCAGGAAGGCGGTGTCGGACATCAGGTTTCCTCCGGGTACGTCATTTGCCGCCGACGCCCATCAGACCGTTGACGAGGGTGCGGCGCATGAGCAGGTAGGCGACGAAGATCGGCAGTGCGGAGAGCAGCACGGCGGTCATCAGGGCGGGGATGTTCACCCCGTACTCGGTCTGGTAGTCCCACAACGCCATGGTCAGGACCCGGCGGTCGGCGGCCTGGGTGAGGATCAGCGGGAACAGGAAGCCGTTCCACGCCGACAGGGCGGAGTAGATCCCCACCGTGCCGATGCCGGCCTTCGACATCGGCAGCACCAACGACCACAGCACCCGGCGGGTGCTGGCGCCGTCGAGCGCCATCGCCTCGTACAGCTCCTCGGAGATGTCGCGCATCGAGCTGCTCAGGATCAGCACCGCGACCGGCAGGGAGAACGCGGCGGTCGGCAGGATCACCGCCAGCAGCGAGTCGTACAGGTTCGCCCTGGTGATCATCAGGTAGAGGGGGATGATGGTGGCCTGCGCCGGGATGGCCAGGCCGAGCAGGAACACCCGGAAACCGACCGAGACCAGCCGGCTGCGCGAGCGCACGATCGCGTAACCGGTGGGTACGGCGAGCAGCAGCACGAACGCCACCGTGCCGACCGTGACGATGACGGTGTTGCCGAGGTAGCGCAGGAAACCGTTGTCGAACACCTCGACGTAGTTGTGCCAGGACCACGACCGCGGCAGCGCCAGCGGTCCTGAGTCGAGATAGTCGTCGCGTCGGCGCACCGTGTTGCTGACCAGGCTGTACAGCGGCAGGCCGACGATCCCCAACCAGATCACGGCGCCCAGCCCGGCGAGCAGGTGCGGGCGCCGCCGGGCCCGCCGGTTGCGTCGGACCGGTGCGCCGGCCCCGTCGGCGGGGTCGGTGAGCGGGGGTGCGGCCAACGTCGCGGCGCCGGTCATCGCGCCACCTCGCCGCGAGGCCGGGGCCGGCCGGTCGGCCGGTCGCGCTGGCTCACATGCCCTCCCGGGTGCTGCGCATGGCGCCGAAGCCGGACAGCCGGACCAGCAGCAGCGAGACCGCCGTGGTGACCAGCACCAGGGCGAACGCGATCGCGCTGCCGTAGCCCATGTCGTAGCTCTTGAACGCGGTGACGTACATCCGGTACGGGACGATGTCGGTGTCCGTGCCCGGTCCGCCCTGGGTCATGATCAGGACGGTGTCGAAGAAGGTCAGCGCGCCGACGATCATCAGCACCGAGGAGCTGATGATCGTGTTGCGCAGCTGCGGCAGGGTGATGTGCCGCAGCTGCCGGTACCGGCCGGCGCCGTCGATGGTGGCCGCCTCGTACAGCGACGCCGGGATCTGCCGGGTGCCGCCCTGGTAGAGCAGGGCATGGAACGGGATGAACTGCCACGCCGCGGCGAACGCCACGCAGATCATCGCGCCGCGCGACGTACCGATGAAGTTGCCGTCGGGCAGCCCGATCCACGGACCGACCACGGAGATCAGGCCGAAGTTCGGGTCGAGCAGGGTCTTCCAGATGATGGCGATCGCCGCCGACGACAGCAGCAGCGGTAGGAAGAAGATCGCCGAGAGCACCGCCCGGTTGCGCTGACGCCCGGCCGCCCACACCCCCAGCAGGAGGCTGATCGGGGTCTGAATCACCCAGGTCAGCGCGGTCAGCACCGCGCTGAGCCAGAGCGAGTTACGCAACACCGGGTCCTGCACCAGCCGGGACCAGTTCTCCACGCCGACGAAGCGCGGTGAGCCCAGCCCGTTCCAGGCGGTCAGCGACAGGTAGCCGACGAGCACCATCGGGACGACCGCGAACAGCGTGAAGAACGCCACGCCGGGCGCGGCCCACGCCGCGCCCGGCCGGTCGCCGTGTCGGGCGGCGACCGAGGTCATTTGGCCTGCTCCACCTCGGCGACGAACTGCTCCGGCGAGAGCTGCTTGTTGAACAGCTTCTGAATCGCGGTCACCACGGTCTGCCCGACGCTGGGCGACAGCGCCTGGTCCCAGGAGAGGGTGAAGCTCGGCGCCTTCTGCACCATCTGGTACTGGAAGGCGGCGAAGTCCGGGTTGGGGTTCTGGGTCAGCTTGTCGCCGGCGCTGGTGGTGGTCGGCACGTCGCCGGCCTTGAGCAGGTCGGCGGTGTACGCGTCGCCGGCCATCTTCTTGAGGAACTCGACGGCCACGTCGGTGTGCTTGGACTTGCTGTTCACCGAGAAGTAGTTCGTCGGGTTGCCGACCACGGCGGCCGGGTCACCGGCGCCGCCCTCGATCGCGGGGAAGGCGGTGAAGCCCAGGCCGTTGGCGGCGAACTTCGGCTCGGCCTGCAGTTGGTTGGCGAACTCCCAGGAGCCCATCAGGTGCATGGCGGCCTTGCCCCGGGCGAACAGGGTGGAGGCGCCCCCGGTGCTGGTGTAGTCCACCGAGGCGTAGTTGGTGCCGAAGGCCCCCCGGTCGACCAGGTCGCGGACCGCCTGCGCGGCCTTCAGGACGGCCGGGTGCTTCCAGGCGTCGGGCTTGCCGGCGGCGATGTCGGCGAAGACCTGCGCCCCGCCGAAGCGGTCCACCAGGTACTCCACCCACATCAGCTCGGTCCAGGCGCCGGCCCCGGCGACCGCGAACGGGGTGACCTTGGCCTTCTTGAAGGTGTCGATCAGGCTGAGCACCTCCGCCCAGGTCTTCGGCGGCTGGGCGCCGGCCCGGCTGAACACGTCCTTGTTGTAGAAGAGGATGACCGGCTGCATGCCGCGCAGCGGGATGCCGTAGTTCTTGCCGTCGATCTTGCCGGCGTCGAGCACCGAGGGCAGGAACGCGTCCTTGAATTTCTGGTCGGCCTGCAGGGTCGGGGTCAGGTCGAGCAGCTGACCGGCGGTCACGTACGACGCGATGCTGCCGCCGCCCCAGTTCCAGAACACGTCGGGGGCGTTCGGCGATCCCATCGCGATGCGGACCTTGTCGGAGTAGTCCTTGTTGCCGAACTTCTCCACCACGGCCTTCACCTTGGCGGTCTTGTTGAACTCGGCGACCGCGCTCTCCTGCACCGGGTTGATCTTGTCGTCGAGGACCCAGACGTGGATGGTGTCGGTGGTGGCGGCACCCCCGGACGGGGTCTGCGGCCCCGAGTTGCCGCATGCCGACGCGGCGGCCACCAGCGTGGTGACGAGAAGGGCGCCCAGGCTCTGGCGCAGGACGGATGAACTGAGCACGCCGGCCTCCGTCGATAGGTTCGAAGCACCAGAGGTTCGAAGCTCGATACTTTCGAAGCTCGATACTTTCGAAACAAGGATCGATCGTTTCCGGGCTGACTATAGGGGCGGCCGCCGCGCCGGGGCAAGACACCCGTCGATGCCAACCCGACCTCGACCCGGGATCCCGTAGACTCCCGCCAATGACGAGCACGGTCGATCGCGGGGCTGACCACGGTCCCGGCCGAGGTGACGGCCGCGACGGCAGTGGCCGGGGCGCGGTGGTGACGATCGCCCAGATCGCCCTCGAAGCCGGGGTATCGGTGCCAACAGTTTCGAAAGTCGTCAACGGGCGGTCGGACGTGGCCCCCGAGACCCGGACCCTGGTCGAGGCGATCATCCGCAAACACGGCTACCAACGCCGGGGCGGCAATCGGGCCACCCGGTCCCCGATCATCGAATTGCTGTTCCACGAGCTGGAGAGCGCCTGGGCGATCGAGATCATCCGGGGGGTCGAGCAGGTGGCCCGGGCCAACGGCATGTCGGTGATGCTCGCCGAGCTCGAGGGCCGGCGTACCCCGGGGCGGGGTTGGGTCGAGGGCGTGCTGGCCCGCCGGCCGACCGGGGTGATCTCGGTGCTGTCCGGCCTGAGCAGCGCCCAGCGCTCCCAGCTGGAGACCCGCGGCATCCCGTTCGTCGTGGTCGACCCGGACGGCGAGCCCGGCCCGGACGTCCACTCGATCGGCGCCACCAACTGGAGCGGTGGCCTGACCGCCACCCGGCACCTGCTGGAGCTCGGCCACCGGCGGATCGCCGTGATCGGGGGGCCACCCGGTGTCCTGTGCAGCCGGGCCCGCATCGACGGCTACCGGGCCGCGCTGGACACCGCCGGGGTGACGCTGGATCCCGCCCTGGTACGCCACGGCGACTTCCATGTGGAGGCCGGCCGCGAACAGGGCGCGGCCCTGCTGGCCGGCGCCGACCGCCCCACCGCGATCTTCGCCGGCAGCGACCTGCAGGCCGTCGGGGTCTACCAGGCCGCCGCCGACGCCGGGCTGCGGATACCGGAGGACCTCAGCGTGATCGGTTTCGACGACCTGCCGGTGGCGCAGTGGGTCCGACCGCAGCTGACCACGGTGCGCCAGCCGTTGCAGGAGATGGCCCGGGCGGCGAGCCGGCTGGTGCTGGCCCTGGCCCGCGGCGACGAGCCCGACCACCGACGGGTCGAACTGGCCACCAACCTGGTCCACCGGCGGAGCACCGCCGCGCCACCGGCCTGACCCCATCCCGCGCCGGTCGCACCGGTTTCGTCAGCCGGCTGTGCCAGGCTGTCTGGCGTGACCTCGCGACCACTACTGCTCATCGACGCGCCGAGCCTGTACTTCCGGGCCTTCTACGGAGTCCCCGAGTCGGCCGCCCGGGCCCCGGACGGCAGCCCGGTCAACGCCGTACGCGGCTTCCTGGACATGCTGGCCACCCTGGTGCGCACCCGCCGTGCCGACCGGATGGTGTGCGCCCTGGACGCCGACTGGCGCCCGGCGTGGCGGGTCGAGTTGCTGCCGTCGTACAAGGCGCACCGGGTGGCCCCCGAGGGCGGCGAGGAGGTCCCCGACGCGCTGGGCCCCCAGGTGGAGCTGATCCTGCAGGTCCTCGACGCGGTCGGGATTCCCGCGCTGGGCGCCCCCGGCTACGAGGCCGACGACGTGCTGGGCACCCTGGCCACCACCGAGCCGGGGCCGGTGGAGGTGGTCTCCGGTGACCGTGACCTGTTCCAGCTCATCGACGACGCCAAACCGGTCCGGCTGCTGTACTGCGGTCGTGGGGTGGCCAAGCTCGACGACTGCGACAACGCCGCCGTCCAGGCCAAATACGGCGTGCCGGCCGCCGCGTACGCCGACTTCGCCGCGTTGCGCGGCGACCCCAGCGACGGACTGCCCGGGGTGCCCGGGGTCGGGGAGAAGACCGCCGCCCGGCTGATCACCCGCTACGGCCGGGTGGAGCAGATCCTCGGCGCCCTGGACGACCCGGAAGCCGGCTTCGCCCCCGGCCTCCGGGCGAAGATCATCGACGCCCGGCCGTACCTGGTCGCCGCGCTACCGGTCGTCCGGGTGGCCCGCGACGTGCCGTTGCCGGCCCTGACCACGGCGCTGCCGGGCGCACCCCGCGACGTCGACCGGCTGCTCGCGCTGGCCCAGTCGTGGAACCTGGCCAGCTCCGCCCGCCGTCTGGTCGACGCCCTCGCCGCCGACCGCTGAACGGGCACGCCGACCCACCCGCCGCGCACCACCCCTCCGCTCGTGTCAGGTGATCGCCTGGTAGGCCAGCACCCCGCGGTTGACCGCCGCCCGCGCCTGGCGCGCCG
Source organism: Catenuloplanes sp. (assembly GCA_036386695.1). GTDB lineage: Bacteria > Actinomycetota > Actinomycetes > Mycobacteriales > Micromonosporaceae > DASVVF01. The sequence goes on from DASVVF010000477.1 coordinate 5,830, forward strand.
CGGTCCGCAGCGCTTCGGGCGCGACGCCGGCCTCGCTGATCTGACCGAGCAGGTCGAGCACCTGACGGGCCCAGCGGACGAAGTCACCGGCCGGCATGTCGCTGTCCAGGTTGTGGCCACTGGCGAGCACCCGCGCCAACGGCTCGCCCCGGGCCCAGCGGTAGATCGGCCAGACGAAACCGAGATCGGGCTCCCGGGTGAGTTGCAGTCCGACGGCCGACTCGTCGGCCTCCAGCTCGCTCCACAGTTTGACGGTGGCGTCGACGGCGTCGCCGACCGGTCCACGCGGCACCGACACCCGGTCGTCGCCCTCGCGACGCGATTCGTACAGCACCACGGAGACCGCCGCGGCGAGTTCCTCGGGGCTCAGCCCGTCCCAGACGCCGCGCCGCAGGCACTCGGCGACGAGCAGGTCGGCCTCGGTCCAGATCCGGGCCAGCATCCGCCCGGCGGCGGTGACCTCGCCGTCGGCGGACAGGTAGCCACGGTCGGCGAGCAGCCGGCAGACCTGGTCGAAGGTACGGGCCAGCGACCCGGTCCGCCCGGTGACCTTCTCCCGCAGGGCCTGGGTTTCGCGTTCCAGCCGCCAGCGGCGCTCGGCCCAGCGGGCGTGTTCCTCCCGGTCCGGGCAGGCATGGCAGGGGTGTTGGCGCAGCTGCACCCGCAGCAGGGCCACCTCGGCGTCATCGCCGCCGCCGCGCGAGCGCCCACCCCGGCGCCCGGCCTGCCGGTCCAGCCCGGTGCCGGCGATCTCGGCGGCCAGGTCGCGGCGGGCTCCCGGCGATCGGTGGTTGAAGTTCTTCGGCACCCGGATGCGGGCCAGCACCTCGGCCGGGCCGCTGAAGTCCGACGGGCTGACCCGCCCGGCCCAGCGGTCCTGGGTGAGCACCATCGGGCGCGGCTCGCCGAAGCCGTCGGTGCCCGGGTCCAACACCACCGCCAGGCCGGCCCGCCGGCCGCTGGCGACCCGGATCACGTCGCCCGACCGGAGCCGCTCCAGCGAGGTGACCGCGGCGGCCCGGCGCTGCGAGTCGCCCTGCAGGGCCATCGCCTTCTCCCGCTCGCTGATCGCGACCCGGATGGCGAAATACTCGTCGAAGTCGCCGTGGTGGCACCGGACCTCGTCGCCGTAGGACTCGATGGTCTCCACGTTGCGCTGCACCTGCCGGGCCAGCCCCACCACCGAACGGTCCGCCTGGAACTGCGCGAACGAGGACTCCAGCAGGTCACGGGCCTTGTCCGCGCCGACCGTGCCGACCAGGTTGACCGCCATGTTGTACGACGGGCGGAAGCTGGAGCGCAGCGGGTATGTGCGGGTGGACGCGAGGCCGGCGACGTGCCGGGGGTCCACCTCGGGGGCCCAGACCACCACGGCGTGACCTTCCACGTCGATGCCGCGCCGCCCCGCCCGCCCGGTGAGCTGGGTGTACTCCCCCGGGGTCAGGTCGACGTGCGCCTCGCCGTTGAACTTGACCAGCCGTTCCAGCACCACGCAGCGGGCCGGCATGTTGATGCCCAGCGCCAACGTCTCGGTGGCGAAGACGGCCTTGACCAGCCCACGCACGAACAGCTCCTCGACCACCTCCTTGAACGCCGGCAGCATCCCGGCGTGGTGGGCGGCCAGCCCGCGTTCCAATCCGTCGAGCCACTCCCAGTAGCCGAGCACGGTCAGGTCCTCGCCGGGAATGGCGGTGATCCGGCTCTCCACCAGCTGGCGGATCTCGGCCCGCTCCTCGGCGCTGGTCAGCCGCAACCCGGCGGCGAGGCACTGCTGCACGGCCGCGGCGCAGCCGGCCCGGCTGAAGACGAACAGGATGGCCGGCAGCAGGTCGGCCCGGTCGAGGCGCTCGACGACGTCGGCGCGCAGCGGCGGCTGCCAGCGGCGGGCGCGCCCCCCGCCGCGACCGCTCCAGCCCGGCCCGCTGGTGCGGTCGCTCATCTCCAGCCGGCGTTCCATCTCCCGGGTGTGGCGCAGCAGCTCCGGGTGCACGTCGTGCTTGCGGGCCGCGTCGGCGTCGTGGAACAGGTCGAACATCCGCTTGCCGA